>JAIROD010000254.1 GCA_031257725.1 Planctomycetaceae bacterium
TGATAAACGCGGTCGAGTTTTTGCGTCAACGAATCCTGCCGGAGTTCCAAGTTATACGGTTTACGGAGTCCGAAAAACCATGCGGTTTTCCGCATGGGACGAAACCACACAACAGCCGACTTTACCAATTGATATAACAGAAACAAACGCTGCTGGTAAAATTTTAGAATCGTATCAACTTCCGCCGACAGCGGTTACTGTTACCAATGGCAAACCAAGCGGTGTTTCTTCCGGTTCCGCCAAAGTTTCATGGGCACGTTACACATACAATTCAAGCGGTTCACCATTACATGTTGATCGTTATCATGTAATTCCGGCAAGCGGTGTTGGAAGTGTCGGAACAAACTTTTACCGGACGACCGTAATTTACGATACGCAAGGACGACAAGCGGCGACTGTCCAGTTTGCCCAAACCGGAAAATGGCAAGTCGATTATCAAATTTATGATTGGCGCAATCGAGTCGTTGAAATCAAACGCGGAGTGGCAATGAATCCGCCCGTTCTTGGTGATTTATCAGGAGCAACATGGCTAAAAACTATATCGAAAATAATTTACAGCGGTGAACGTGTTGACAAAGAGTTATATTATTTCGACACAGGAACAAATGATTATACCGGTGTAAAATACTATTATGACGAATGGAACCGCGTACGTTCAGCACCATCTTTTGCCATAATTAACGGTACGGAAACATTACTTGCTCCTTTTACTGTCCAGGATTACGATTGGCGTGGAAATGTTGTTGATGTTGCACAATTTGAAGTGGAACCGAATTGGAATACAATTGCAACCAATTCCAATTTTGCTGCAACAGCAACAGGAAAATTTTCACATAATCGGAGTTCGTATGATATTCAAGGACGTGTTTGGAAAACCAATGTTTTCAACAATGTTTCCAATTCTTTTGACGAAACCATGTACAAATACAATTTTGCCGGACAACGAATTTCAACAACACATAATAATACATCTGTAGAAAGCAATTACGATTCGCTTGGTCGGAATATTGAATCAAAAATGAAAAGCGGAATGGTGGTTAAAATGATTCAACGCCAGGAATATGACATTACAGGAAATGTGATTGGTAAGGAAAGTTTAACGCTCAATCCGAATGAAACCACAAGTATCAATGAAAATGGAACAAATTTTGTGCGAAGGACTGTTTATAATTGGTATGATAAGGCAGGGCGGCAAATGGTATCGGCTGATTTTGGAAGCGGAGCGGTAATCTGGACAAATGCAGCAAAACCAGCAAGACCAAACATAATACCGGAAAATTCAAGTGAAGATTGTCTCGTAACAAAATACGGCTTTTCTCCAACAACCGGACAAGTTGAAAATGCAACGGATACGAAAGGAATAATTACTCAAATATTTTATGATACATTAGATCGTGAAACAAAAAAGGTTCTAAATTTCGTTGATAGTGGGACTGCTGCTGACGAAAATGTTGAAGTACAATATGTATTTGATGGTCTCAATAATACAGTAACTCAAACGGTGATCAATCCAACTACAGATAATCAAGTAACAAAATATTTATACGAAGATTCGTATGACGCTTCTTTACAGACATCTGCGATTTATCCAGACTCGTCTGATACCAATTCCAACGGAACCGATCAAGTTAAAAATACATATCATCTTGACGGCAATATCAAAACACAAACTGACCAAAACGGAAATGTAAGAACATTCTCGTATGATGCTTATCGCCGTCGCATTGCCGATTCTGTAACAACAGTTGGAACAGGTGTTGACGGTGCTGTCAGAAAAATAGCACAAACTTATACAACGCAAGGAGCATTAGAAAAAGTTTCATCAATGGATTCAACAAATGCCGTTTTGAATGAAGTCAAATATGAATACGACGCTAATCTGAAACTGAAAAAATTACAACAATCGTATTCCAACGCCGTTACAACATCAACGCCTTACCTTGAATATTCGTATGATTCGGCGAATGATAACCGATTGACTGGTGTTGTTTATCCAAGCGGAAAAGTAATCGGATATAGTTATGACTCGTTTGATAATATAACATCAATTAATGAAGGAACAACACCGTTAGTTTCGTATATTTATGATGGTTCCGGTTCACCAATGCAAACGGTTTATAATCAGCCGAATATTTCGTTGACTTATGCAAATGGAGGACTTGATCGCTATGGTCGGATTATCAATCATTCATGGGTAAACAATAATAGTGCGTTGGTACATATTGTTCATGGTTATGATTATGCGGGAAATCGTCTTTATCGTAATGATTTGATTCAATCAGCCAATTCCGAACTTTATACTTATGATAATTTGGGACAAATTAAAACCTTAAGCCGCGGTATTTTGAATAATGACCAGACCGCTATTACAACAATCAATCACAGCGAGTCTTGGAATTTCGACAAAACCGGCAATTGGTTACAATATATCAACAACGGAACAATTGAAAACCGTACACACAATGCCGCGAATGAATTACTAGGAATCGCAACCCACGATGCAAACGGTAATATGACTCTCATGCCCGGCTTGAAAGGAAAATACGACGCGTGGAATCGTTTAGTTGAAGTACGTGATACTTCGGATAATTTAATTGCAACGTATGAATATAACGGTCTTAACCAACGAATCAAAAAGACAATTGGTTCAACAGTTACAAAATCGTTCTTCAACGAAAAGTGGCAAGAATTGGAATCACAAACAGGAGCTGAAATAACGAGTTATGTTTGGGGAGTAAGATATATTGATGATCTTGTTCTGCGTGAAAAAGATAATGAACGGTTATATTCTCTTGCCGACCCGAACTGGAATGTTGTTTCATTAATAGACTCGACTGGTTCAGTTGTTGAGCAGTTAAAATATGATGCCTTCGGAAAAATTACTTGGCTTGACAACAATTTTAGCGCAAAAAATGGTTCAGATTATAATTGGAACCGAACATTTACAGGACAGGTGATTGATGTTGAAACGGAATTGATGTTGTATCGGAATCGGTATTATCATACGGGATTAGGAAGGTTTATCAATCGTGATCCAATTGAATACGACTCTAATCGTGTTTCACTATACACATATACTTTCAATTATTCACTCGGTTTGACAGATCCTTTTGGGTTAGAATCTATTGATGTTTTCGGAATTCCAATAGATTTATCTGGAAGTTATTCGTTTACTAGCAAAGATATTCCAACACCTATTGCAGGTCTATTTATTAATTGTTCTATTTCTGTCGCAGTATCTTATGGCACATGTTGCAAAAAATGTGAGGAGTTTAAACGATTATATGTAAGTGTAACAGGTTCTTGCGAGGGAAAATATGGAAAAGCTTTTAATATGCCTCCAGATAAAGGCAAAAGAAATGAAAAAGTCAAACTTCCTTGCTCGGATGAGGAAGTCAAAAGAAAAAAAGTTGAGACGAAACGTGATCCACGATTCAATTGCGGTGGTCACAGTGGTAGTGGGGGACCAGGCAGTGGTGGAGAAAGTTGTTCCAAACCAGGATGTAGTTTTATCGCATCATTGTTTGCTACAGGAAGGGTGGGTACTGGAATTGGTGCATATTTTAATGTCAGTAAAACACTATATGGAGAAGGTAGTTTCAGCGGGTTGTTCGAAGGGTGGGATATGAATGGAGGAGTGACCACTGGGGTATATGGATTTTCCATCTCTGTTGGTGTTGAATTTGGAGTAAACTGTACTTTTCTCTCAGCAACTGGTAATGAATGTCATTAAGAACCGCCTCTAAAATTCTTTTTGGCCAAATTTTGTTATTAAAAAATAGGCTTATGAATTATTTTTGATAAAATTTTGAATTTTAGAAGTACTTTATGACAATTATTTTTCATAAAATTATTGTTTTTGCAACGTAATATAAAAATATACAATGATTATGTTTTTTTAACTTAAATCACAGTTATTTTGTGTTTAAGGGTTTTATTATGTTTGTATAACAAGATTATTTTTTATTATGAATAATACAATATCCCACAACTATCCTCATACTCGTATTAATTACGAATATAATTTTAATGGTATTCGCATTAGCCGAACATGTTTGGTAAACAATGTATATTTGAGCTATGGGTATCTTATTATCTATTTGCTTTTAATTATCAAAGTTATTTATGGTATTATTGAATCACCTGGAAGTACTAATATATCTTATTGGGAATTATCGTTTTTAAGGGTTGTTACGATTATACTAGTTCCATTACTAATAAGTTGTATTTTTGTATGGGGAGCATGGATTCTTTTCAATAAACACGAATTATTGATCAATACATTCGAACTTCAATATAAACTCATAGTAATTTTTCCTATAATTCAATACAAAATACCAATTAGAGAAGTTAGAGTCTTTCTGGTAAATCGAAACAATTCTGGTTTTGGAATATTTTTTAGTACAATAGAAAAATCAAGATATGTATTTCATTCTTTTCGTTATAATTGCTCTCGAAGTTATGAAAAAGAAATCTCAGAGCTGGCAACAATTGTTCAATCCATTATGAATTTCTTAAAACAACAAAAAAAAAGAAACAACGCTTTTGTAAAACAAAAAACTAATTTACAGGCAGGGCGTTGGAAATGTTGTTTTGTCAATGAATATCAACAATTTACGAGAAGGGGGAGTGTGCTACCACTTATATCCTATATTTCATGTATCATTGTCGGACTTTTTTTTATTGGTGTTACTACTACTTTTTCTGTCGCTGCATTTTGCTTTCCTTTACCAGATAAAAGTGTATCATCACTACTGACCATTGGGGCTATACGTATTTTTGTAGTAATACTCATTCCTCTATGTATTTATTTTTTAATTTCAATGATTATCATGATATTACATTTATTTACTCGTTTTAGTATTCTTATTTATCCAGACCGTATTGTATCCCAACGAAATATTTTTGGATTGAATCTAACGAAAACATGGAATTGTACAGATATTAAAGAAATAAAGAAATCGCATACAAAAGAATACTCCGTTTGGGATTTTTTTCGAAACCCAGAGTCTACTATTGGGCAAATTAATCCTGCTCCATATTCAATTCAATTCTTTGACCACCAAAATAATTTACTTGGTGAAATTAAAGATTTACTTTTGGGTGAAGCTTCTGCGTTTATTGATACGATTGAAAAGGCGGTTGTACTTGTCCGAGAGATTTGAAATGGTTTAAAATTTATTATACGATAATTGGATTGGGGAATTTTTTGAGAACTCAACAAATTATTGTTTTAATAATATAAAAAATAAGAAAATTGTTTAAAAAACTAATGTACTATGACAATAATGTCCCATAAATTAACCTATAATTAGAAAACAGAAATATTCAATAATGTTTTTAGTGAAATAACGTACAAATATGATCTTGCCGGACAACGTATTTCAACTACAGATGATAATACAACAGTCGATATTGTTTATGATACACTTGGTAGAAATCACGAAACAAAAACACTAGATGGGACGATTGTCAAAACAATTCAACGTCAAGAGTATAATACTTCGGGCAATGTGATTGCGCAAGAATCATTGATATTGAATCCGAATGAAATAACAAGTATCAATGAAAATGGTACAAATTTTGTAAGGCTGACAATTTATAATTGGTACGATAAATCTGGACGACAAATTGTTTCGGCAGATTATGGTAGTGGTACAACAATCTGGGCAAACGCCGCAAAACCAACAAGACCAAACACAACGCCGGAAAATTCAACCGCATATTGTCTTGTTACAAAATATAGTTATTCGCCGACAACCGGACAATTGGAATCAGTAACTGACTCAAAAGGAATTATCACCCAACTATTTTATGACACATTAGGACGAGAGACAAAAAAAGTTGCGAATTTCATTGACAACGGAACGGCGGCGGACGAAAATATCGAAACTCAATACACATTTGACGGTCTCAATAATCAAGTTACATTAACAGCGGTCAATCCGACAACCGGAAATCAAATA
>JAIROD010000308.1 GCA_031257725.1 Planctomycetaceae bacterium
AGAACAGGAGTTATATTTCACATTCGACGGACACGGAAGTACCAGAGTTTTAACTGATCTTGCAGGTGCCATCGTCGAACTCTACGCTTTCGACGCTTACGGTAACGCCATTGGTTTTGCCCCATCTGTTGCGCTAACAGAATTTCTGTACAGCGGCGAACAATTCGATTCAAAAATTGGGCAACAGTATTTACGTGCAAGATACTATGATCCAGCTACAGGTAGATTCAATCGTCTTGATCCATTCTTCGGAAATCTGAATGACCCGCAATCTTTGCACAAATATCTGTACACTCATGGTGATCCTATCAATGGAGTTGATCCAAGCGGTGAGATTGCAATTATCCCAATACTATTACTGGCTGGGTTATTTGGCATTGGTGTACTTGATATAGGTATTAGTATAGGAGTTGCCAATTCTACATATGGCTATGTTACTGGTCAAATGGATTTTGATACTGCCGTAGATTCCTATCAAAAGTGGATGTTTGCTGGTATTAGCGGTGGTCTTTCCGCTGCGAGTTATATTTTCACATTAGCAATCTCTCCATGGGTGGCTATGTTTGGTACAGTTGCAATGGCAGGAGGAGTGTTTATCGGTTCTGGATTTGCAGGTGGTGACGATGCATTACTAAGTGGTATTTGGCAAGTAGTGTTCAACAGAAAATCCAAAGCTCTTACACTTAAAGATACAATAAAATCGGCAGCACAACATTATAATCTTCCTTCTCAAATCGTCGCTTCAGTTTTGGTTGCAGAATTACTTGACTATAATGTGTATGATTATTTATTTGATGATTTTACAATTATTGGAGCTGAATCACATAGTATGGGACTAGCCCAATTCAGAATAGACAATATGCGAAAATGGAATATCAATGGATGGGATAACACAACCCCTGCAAGTACAATAAGAAGCAACTTGATGGATCCTGTTAAAAGTGTTTGGATTCTTGCACAAGTATTACGCAAATTTTATGATTCGGCATCACAAGCTACACAGAAATTATGTCATCTCGAAGAATGGCATCTTTTTGATTATAAAGATCCAAGTGACAGGGCTAATATGGAAAAGGCAGTTTCTTATTTCGTAGGTGCAAAAGATAAGGGGTTCTTATCTCCTATGGGATTATTAGCTGGTGCTTCCGATAAAGCTCTAAAATACGTCGTAAATTCAGAAGCATTTAATGATTAATGGTCAAGTGCAAGCGAAAATGGTGTACCAGCATGATTTTTTTGTCAAGAGGTATTCCATTTTTGCTTGTACATGACCATTAGTCTTTTGTATCAATATGAATTGGTTAGATAAAAATGTCAAGTATCTACTTACCTATAAAATGATCTTGATGATTATTGTTTGGGTATTATTGATTATTACTTTAACATATTTTTTTGTAAGATGTGTATTGAATATTCCTGCCAGTAAAAATACTGAACCTGAAAGTTGTCCTCTTGAAATTAACCGTATTTTCTCCACAGATAAAAGTTTTTCCATTATTTCTCCACCAAATTGGTATGTTGATTTTTATAATAACATTATAAAAATAGATACAATAAACAGGAATTCACCTGTAGTACAAAATCATGCAGGTATAGTCGTTATGAAGGGAGGTTTTATTCAAGATGAAATTGATTATGTAAAAAGAGAATTGTTTGTTTCTTCCCCAAAAGCATCATTAACTACTCATGATAATAAGAAATATGTTAGAATAGTTTTTCAAAACGAGCCAGCGATCAATATAATCGAAGAAAAAAAAGCCCAGTTAGAACAACGCTATTCATACGAATATCGTTTATATTTTGTTAGGAATGAAGAAATTTATTCTATTGTTTACTACACAAACAAATATCGCAACAACATCCCTTCGCATTCTATTATTGATTATATTAATTCTTTTAGAATAGAGAATCCTAAAAGTTTTTAGTACAATAATTGAAATTGAGGTGAATTTTAGAAAAAATTGAGAAAAATATTTCAAATGATTGATTAAATAATGTCAAATTATTTCGCAGCAAAACGGAAAAAAAGAAAAACACATTGGCAAGCACCAATGTGGACGTATGAAAAACGTACTACTTATGATTCCAAAGGTGATCTGGTTGCTGTTACGGATACATCAAATGCCGCCGTACAATTTACTTATTTGACTGATCCGAAGGCACCGGAACATTATCTTGATAAGGTGATTGATCCGCTTGGACGCTCTGCCGCTAAAACGGAATTTGACGAACAAGGACGTATCAAAAAAGTTATTGATGCTGACGGTAAAGTAATTGAGTATGAATTTGACACCGGTTCAAAAATTCAGAAGGTGAAGGATCAATTAGGAAATGTAACCATTATCGAAAACGATGATCGCGGTAACGTCATTCGTGAAGTCTCGCCGGAAGGAGCGGTTACACTCCGCACCTACGATGGTAACAATAATATGTTGACGGAGACGCAGGTTGTGATTCACAACGGCGTTGAGATTAAACTCACAACAACCTACACTTATGATGCCGACAACAATAAACTTTCCGAAACCGATGCTCGCGGTAATGTAACACGTTATACGTACAATAAATACGGACAAGTTACATCGACAACAAGCGGCGGTGTTACAACATACACTTATTATAATGAACAGACCGGACTACCAACCACGACAACGGATGTCAATGG
>JAIROD010000361.1 GCA_031257725.1 Planctomycetaceae bacterium
GGCAAGAGTCGAGCGGTTGAGTTGATTGTGTCGCACTTGCCGGAATTTGACGAATTTCGTGAACCGTTTCTTGGCGGCGGTTCGGTGTTGGTTTATGCGAAGCAGAAATATCCGAACAAAAAATTTTGGGGGAATGATTTATATTCGGAGCTTTTTAAGTTTTGGGAATATGCACAAAAAGATATTGAAACGCTTATAGACCAAATTTATGAATGGCGGCGGCGTTTTACAGTTGGTAAGGAGTTGTTTCAATTTCTTAATCAACACATGACCAAGTTCAACGATTTGGAAAAAGCGGCTGCATTTTTTATTTACAACCGAATAACTTTTTCAGGAACAACTTTAAGCGGCGGATTTAGCGAGGGAGCTTTTCAGAAACGTTTTACGGAAAGCAGTATTCAGAGACTAAAACCATTTTCCAACGTGATACAAAATACAAAAATCACCAATTACGATTACAAAAAATTGATTAGCAAAGAAGGTAACAATGTTTTACTATTTCTTGATCCGCCTTATTATTCCGCAACAAAATCAGCATTGTACGGCAAAAACGGTAATTTACATAAGGCATTTAATCATCAAGAATTGGCAGATATAATGAAGAGTTGTCCGCATCGGTGGTTGATAACGTATGACGACAGCGAATATATCCGCAACTTATTTTCATTCGCAAATATTATTTCATGGAATTTAACTTACGGAATGCGGAATGTAACTGAAAACTCCGACCAAAACGGTAAAGAACTTTTTATATCCAACTACTTGAAACCTTCATCACAACAACAATACTTTTTTTAATTTTGCTTGGTTTGTATTTCAAATAAAAAAGATTTTATATTTTTTATTATATGAAAATCAGTAAAATCGTTTGTTAATGACAACGAAAATTCAAGCAACAAAAAAATGATACGTATTTATCTTGACAACTGTTGTTACAACAGACCGTATGATGATCAAAGGCAAATTAAAATTGCAACTGAAACGAAGGCAAAATTGCGTATTCAGCAACTTATCATAGATAAAAAATTGCTGATTATTTCCTATTTTGGGGGATCATTTGATTACGATGAGTATTGGCATTTCTGTTCCGCTAGGGACAACATATTGGCAGCAAACTGAATAGATACGGATTATTGAGTATTGAGAAAGTTTTTTGTAACTATTCAGTCGTTGAATGTTCGTTTTTCTGTCCCGTTAGGGACAACATATTGGTAGCCAATGATGTCGATTAAAAAAGCCGTCCCGTTAGGGACGACATGTTGGTAGAATCAGGAATCAATCAATCAATAAATAAATAAATAAATTTTACCAATATTGCATCCCTACGGGATGCGAATGATTTATTACGTTGTTTTCTACCAATAGGGCGTCCCTAACGGGACGGAAAATTCAGGAACACAACCAAACCACTGAATAGATACCGTTTTTTTATGCCGTCAGAACGTTCACAGGAAGAGGAGATTGCATTTCTCAGGGCGGAACTGAAGTCCATTTCCAGTAAAACCGCTCGTGCTGAGGTGGTTGCGCAAAGTCTCCGTGATACTCAATACCGTTTGGATTTGCATATCAATAAATTTGCCCGAATGCATGAGTATGCTCAACGTGTGTTTTCAACGAATGACCGTGAGACCTTGTACGCTACGATTGTGGAGGGGATTGTCGATGTTTTTCAGATTGATGTGGGCGGCTTGTTTGAAGTGAACATTGCCGACCAACAGTTGATTTTATTGAGCGGATTGAATTTGGAAACCGATCAAACCGTTTTTCCCATTTCATCGGAGGAATGGAAACAACTGGCAGGCAGCGAGCAGATATTTTCAAACAATCAAGCATGTTGTGAATCGCCGGTAACCACACGTATTTGGTTGGATTTGGGGTTATCCAGCGTTATTTTCATGCCGATTTTTGGTAACAATCATCAGATAAACGGCGTGGTTGTAGGCGGTATTTCTGAAGCGAATAAAGATGTTTACGATTTTCTTCCGCAGGAATTAACGTCGCCCTTTATGGTGTATTGTCAACAGATGAACGGTATTATGGGGCTTTTCGAAGCGATTGATAAAGCGAATCTTGCCGGTCGTGCCAAAAGCCGTTTTTTTGCCAATCTTAGTCATGAAATACGCACTCCGATGAACGCCATCATTGGAATGACGCAAATCGCCGAACGGACGAAAGACCCGGAAGAAATTAACCGTTGCATTCAACAGATCAAATTGTCGTCGAAACATTTACTCGGACTGATTAACGACGTTCTTGACATTTCTAAAATTGAAGACGGAAAATTCAAATTGGCAAATAACGCTTTTGATTTGCATCAGGTAATTGAGTCGGTTCGAGTCAGTATGCAGCAACTGGCAAACAACAAATCTCTGACGTTATTGGTTGACTTTCATCATCTTGACAATATGCGCTTACGCTTGTTGGGCGATGACATGCGTTTATCGCAGGTTCTGATCAATTTGTTGGGAAATGCAATCAAATTTACGCCGGAAAACGGGCAGGTTCGATTGGATATTTCGGAATTTTCACACGGTTCGGATTCCATAACGCTTCAGTTTTCTGTTACCGACACGGGAATCGGTATTGCGCCGGAATTTCTGGAACGGATGTTCAAACCTTTTGAACAGGCGGACAACACCATTTCACGCAATTACGGCGGTACGGGACTTGGTCTTACGATTAGCCAACATATCGTGGGACAGATGGGCGGATCGATTCGGGTGGAAAGTGTTTTGGGGCAAGGAGCGCGTTTCACGTTTTCCATACGTTTTGAACGAGACCTCACCTCCGAGTTAACGCAAGAAAACCAACCGCCAATAGAAAAAGAATCATCAGACTTTAGCGGTTACAGAATTTTGGTTGCCGATGATGTGAAAGTGAACCGGATGATTATTTATTCGTTACTTAAAGAAACGAATCTGATTATTGATGAAGTGGAAAACGGTCAGGAAGCGGCGGACAAGGTTTTGAATGCGTCTGCCGGTTATTATTTGCTGGTGCTGATGGACATGCAGATGCCGGTCATGGACGGTTGTACGGCGACGCGAATCATTCGGGCATCGCAACATCCCGACGCAGGAACATTGCCGATTATTGCAATGACGGCGAATGTGTTCAAGGAAGATGTTCAAGAAGTTCTGGATGCCGGAATGAACGGACATATCGGGAAACCGGTCGATATACAAATCGTCCTTGATACCATACGAAAAACAATTCAACAACTTCAAGCAACCGAACTGTTGCCGGACTGTCGGAAGGAGGAAAATCGGAAATCGGAATTGGGAATCTCTAATAATTCGGAATTTACCGAAAGTTAACGGCGTGGGCTTGCCCCGCGTTGTTCGCCTTAACCCTAAAACACGGGGTAAACCCCGTCGTTAACAAATGGGCAGAAAATAAAAAGTTGAATTATTAGAGATGCCCAATTGGAAGTTATAAAAAGATTACTTACCGCTGACTACCAAATTTAACCAACAAATAAAAGTCGCCAACCTCAATTTGCCTAATTTAACAACCAGCCAGTGAACGCCGGACAATTTTGGGGCTTCCCAAACTCGTTTTGGGGCTTCCCAAAATGATTTTGGGGCTTCCCAAAATCACTTTGGGGCTTCCCAAAATCACTTTGGGGCTTCCCAAAATGATTTTGGGGCTTCCCAAAATCACT
>JAIROD010000385.1 GCA_031257725.1 Planctomycetaceae bacterium
TGTTGCGAAAAATTTTTCATCTTAGGCGGTAACAACAACTCGGAGAGTCATATCGGAAGGAAGGAGAACATCCGGTTGAAGCGTGATCGTAGTGGCGGTTGCCGGTATCCAATCAATACCGATGGGAAACGAAAAACCATTTGTTGTGTCATAAATTTGAACTGTTGCAATATTACGTGTGTTCAAGTTATGTGTTACCGTATAACTCGCCGCAACTCCATCACAGATCAGATCAATCACTGCCGGAGAGCGACCGGCAAGACCGGCAATACTCTGATCGACATAACGTTTATTCGTGTAATGTTCCGGTAAATCCAGAGAAAGCGGCGTACCGCGATGCGAAAAATCCATGTTTTCCGTTGTCAAAAGCGACATTGGTTGTTGACATAATTGGGTCTCCTATTATTGGGAATACTATGCGGAACCGGGAACGGTAACCTTTGCCGCCGGTTCCGATACCGCAGAGATTTTTGTTATAGTAAAAGATGATACAATAATTGAACGGACAGAAACTGTTACAATTCGGCTGGTTGATCCGAATTCCATCAATGGAAAACGGCAATATGCAATCGACGAGCTTAAACGTTCCGCAACACTTTTAATAACGGATAATGATCCTATTGTCAAGGTTTGGGTTGATTCTGTACAAAATGGCAAAGAAGGCGGTCCCGATGGGTTCGTCCGGCTCATGCGGGATAATATGCAAAATGCGGTATCCGTCAATTATTCCTTGAGTGGTAAAGCCGGTAATGGTGCTGATTATCAACTCTTGAATGGATGGGTTACTTTTGAAGCCGGACAAGAATTTGTTGAAATACCGATCTCCGTCATTGATGATGAACTGATTGAAGATGATTTTGAATTAGTTCTTTTGACCTTGAATCCTTACTCGGTGGATGGAATTCAACAATATACTCTTGATTATAGTAAGGAATTTCCTGTTACATCTTCGTTGACGATTCAAGATAATGATATTCCTTGCAATGTGTGGATTGATTCGTTCCAAAACACAACGGAAGGTGAGCGTGATGGTAATGGTTGGTTCCGTTTGCGGCGGGATCAAGTCAAAGGCAATCTGACAATTCATTATACTGTTACAGGAACTGCTTCAACAAATGGAAGTGATTATACAAAGTTAACAGGAACAGTTACCTTTAATAATAACGACGAATTTGTTTATGTTCCGATTAATGTTGTTGATGACAATCTCAATGAATGGGATGAAACAATTACGTTGACCTTGAATTCAAATCGTGTTGATAATCATGATCAGTATTACTTTGAAAATACCGCAGAACATCCCGTTTCGACAACGATAACTCTTTGTGATAATGACCGAACCAATGTCTGGATTGAAAAGGGGGAGGATGCGGTTGAAGGAACAGGTGAAGGATATGTTCTTGTTAAACGAGATAATACAAAAACTCGGCTTACTGTTTATTTTTCATACGATAAGAAAGTCAGTATGGCAATTAAGAATGAAGATTTCGAGAATTTATCCGGTATGGAATTAAATTCGACTTCCGGTCAAGTTACTTTTGAGATTGGTGAAGATACAGTACGAATTCCGATTATCTCCATTGATGATACCATTCTTGAACATCCTGAAACGGTTATTATCAAATTGCGAGTTGCCGGAGATGCCCCCGCCAGTGACGGATCTATTCTGCCGGCGTATCAAATTGACTCAACGAAAGAGTCAAAAGTTACAATATTAATTCATGATAACGATGTAAAACAGCAAGTTTGGTTTGAGACGAAACAAGATGCAACGGAAGTGGGGGAAAAGGGTTACGCCAGAGTTTGGCGGAGTGATGCAACCGATGATTTGCGGATAAGTTATCGTATTAATAACATATCAACCGGTGTTTTGGGACAGGATTATGAATATCCGCCGGGAATGAGTACGTTGAATACCGAAACGGGATTCATCTCGTTTGCCAAAGGAGCGTATTATGTTGATATTCCTATTCGTGTAATCGATAATTCCTTGCTTGACGGAACACGCACCGTTTCGATTACAATTATTCCCGGTGATGAAACTGTCGGCGGTGTCAATACTATTTATGATATTGATGAATCACGTAACACGATTGACGTTTCCATCTTTGACGATGATGTCAAAACAACGTTGCGCATCGGTGAAATCAAACACGCAACCGAAGGCGGTGAAAACGGTTATGTCCGCGTTGACCGTGACAATTCCCGAACCGAATTAACGTTCAATTATATCTTGGATGTTGCCGGAAGTACCGCAAGCATGGGTGATGATTTTGCACAGTTACCCGGCATGAAATCCGGTTCAACTTTCGGTACGTTTACATTTAAAGCCGGTGAAAGTTCCGTTTATATTCCGATTACTGTTTTTGACGACAATTTAATCGAAACGGATAAAACCGTCCGAATTGTGTTGACCACTGGAAACGGTAATTATGAATTGGACGAAAATTTTGAAGCGATTGTTACCATAAAAGACAATGACCGTCCAACGAATATTCGTGTCGAAACGATTCAACATGGAATCGAAGGTGAACAAGACATCTTTATCCGATTACATCGTGATCAAACCGATAAACTGCTTACCGTAACTTTTGAATATGATAAGAATACAAACATGGCAGTTTGGGGAACTAATTTTTATAGATTATTTTTAAATTTTACTAATTTCCTAAACTGCGGATAATTTTTTTTGTATTTTCCATTGTTTTTTGACGGTTAATTGCGAAATTAAATAATTACCTAAGTGTAATTTTAGTAATGAGATAAAGCAACTACGGAATAGAATAAAAATAATAAAGGCCAAAAAATCCCATTTTTTTTCTGACCCCCACTTTACGAAAAGAAAGATTAGGTTATCATTTCAGATAGTTATAGAAAAGATTTTGTATCTTGGCATGGATGCCGGTTAACAAAAAACTGAATTTATTGTTAAACAGACTTTTTTGATCCATGCGTTTCTTTTTATTATTGCTTATTTTTACAGTTTTCTTTTTCTTTCCAAAGATAAACTTTGCGCAGGAAAATCTATCTGAACCTTTAATTGAACCGGAAAATCTGAAAATTACGGAAAACAATGTTCCGCCGCTCTCTGTAAAAGCAGACAAATTCCGCAAGGATTTTTCTTTCAAAATCCGTCACGGAACGGCGGTTCGCAAAGATTACGATAAATGTAAAAACGGAATTGAACAACTTGAATTTCCCGAACACAAACAACCGTTTTATCTTTTGCTTGCCCATTATCACCGAACGATTGACCGTGAACCGGTAAAATCTCTCGAAATTTTGGCACCGTTGGTTGTTCCGAATGATGTTGCGGAAAAATGGATTGCCGAACAACGTGAAGGGGCACAAAAAGCGTTTGAAAAATGGTCGAAAGAATTTGAAATCGCAAAACAGTCCAAGAAGAAAAAAGACGAAATACCAAAGCGTCCCGAAGGTATTTTTGTTGAATTTCCGTTATGGGAAACGTGGAAACTTGACGATTCCACCGCCGCTGTTTGTCTTGAAATTGCACGAAATTTTATCATTTTGAGTCGACATGAAGAAGCGTTTAACGTTATTAATACTGTTGGTCAACATTGTGATAAAGAATATAAAATTCTTGCGGCGGAATGTGCCGCCGATTTGATGTCATGGACAAAAATGTACAGTAAAGCGGTTGAATTTTATGATCTTGCATTACGTTTTTT
>JAIROD010000698.1 GCA_031257725.1 Planctomycetaceae bacterium
ATTAATAAATTAATAGTTAACGACGGGGTTTACCCCGTGTTTTAGGGTTAAGTTGAACAACGCGGGGCAAGCCCACGCCGTTAACTTTCGGTAAATTCTGAATTATGAGAGGTTCCCAAATAATGAAATAAAAGGTTTCATGAAGGGACTTTAGGAACAAATGAGACCTAAGGGCAGATACTTTTACTTTTTTATAAAAATTCTGTGATTAAAAACGGATAATTAAAGGCGTAGCCAATAGTGGAATTTTTCTGATTGTTTGGGATTTCTTTTTATTTCCGATAATCAGTGTTTCCGGTTTTGTTTTTGAATAATTTTTCTAACCGGAACAATCCGAACTCTTCTTTTAATCTTTGAAAAATTTTTACCTTGTCAATTTGACAAAGCGCAATTTGAGAGGAATAATCTGATACGTATGTCAGAGACAGAACCATTTCCAGTTACTGTACGATATAATCCGATACGGTTATCGTTTGTAAACGGACTGTAGCGGTAATGGTAATTAGAGCGGTACTGAAATTATGTACGAAAACTTTTGTATTGTGCTGAAAAATTTAATTTGTTAAAGGAATTACCATGAGTGCTATTTCATCATACGGATCGTATGCGAATTACGGAGCGGTCAAACAAGGTGCGACCTTGTCTTCGTCATCGCGGTTACAACAGCAAAGCCGTAGTGTGGTGTACACTTCGTCCCGACAAACCCAGTCGTCCGGAGTGTACTGTGCGACCTGTAACAGCGGATCGGCAACCGCCAAAGCGTCGAGTCCAACTTCAACCTACTGTCCAACATGCAACCAAAACAAATCAACCAATAGCAGTCTTGCGTTGAACACTGCCGCTCGTTCCGGTTCGGCTGCCAACGCCGGAGGAAGACTGATTTCGGCTTCGGTTTGCCCAACCTGCGGCGCAGCGTATGCCAGAAATCGCTAGAACCAACATTCGGTAAAAAAAGTTGCCACCCTTGCGGTATGAGTTGTTTTTGCCGAATATCATTTTTCAATATTACTGAAATACTGTAACCGGTATGGAGGTAGAACCTTTAGTTTATTCAGATTGTGATGATCTGTTCGGCTTCAAAACTTTATGGTTAGCGAATCGGCGAATCAGTTTTCGGAACAGACAACTAATGTTGTTACCAATCCAAGTTTGACGGTAGAACATTCCGGCAATGTCAGGCGAAATTATGAACCTGAAGAGTTGATTTCAGATATTACGCTCAGTATGGTTGAAGGTATTGGTTCGTTGTTGACACAACGGCTGCTCGACCGTTTCGGTAACGCGGAATCGGTATTGAGTGCAACAGAATCACAGTTACAGGAAGTGGAAGGAATCGGCTCTAAAATTGCAAACAACATTTTGCAAGCCCATTCTGTCTGCCATCCCGAAACGCTTATTACTCAATGCCGGACAAACGGTATTTCATTGATTTCGAAACAGGATGCTCGATATCCCGAATTGTTGCGGACAATCGAGGATCCGCCGTTATTTTTGTTCGTTAAAGGGGAATATCAAGCGTCGGACAATTTTGCTATTGCCATTGTCGGGACGCGTCACGCCACTCAATACGGACATCAGCAGGCAGAACGTTTGGCTTCAGAACTCTCACGATGTGGTTTTACGATTATCAGTGGTTTGGCGTTGGGAATTGACGGTGCCGCCCATCGCGGAGCCTTGTCGGTGGAAGGTCGAACGATTGCGGTACTTGGAGGCGGTTTACTTCATCTCTTTCCACACGATCATCGTGATCTTGCCGAAAATATCATAACAAACGGAATGATTATTAGCGAATACGCACCGGATCTGGTTCCGCAACGAGGAATGTTTCCGCAACGAAATCGGATTATCAGCGGTTTATCGCTTGGCGTTTTAATTATTGAAGCACCGCCCCAAAGCGGAGCGTTAATCACGGCAACTCTTGCCGCCAAACAAGGACGTAAAGTTTTTGCGGTACCCGGACGCGTGGATCAAGAAACATCGCGCGGTTCTCATCAATTAATTCGTGACGGCGCAGTTCTCGTGGAATCGGCGGACGATGTATTGAAACACCTTGATTTACCGGATAAACCTAAAACGTTAATCCCGTCGGCGGCTGCTCCGAAGTCCGTACAAATTCCCGAAACGGAAACAAAAACAACGAAGATTCCCCTCCCTGCGGCATGGCAACTTGATGAAACGGAAACGAGAGTATTACAATTAATTACGGTAAATCCGACACCGATTGATTTGATTATTAGTATTTCCGGTTTACCTGCTCATCGGGTACTCGCAACGCTTAGCCTACTCGAAATGCGCCGCCTCATTCGCCGTACCGAAGCCAATACGGTAATACGGAACCTATAGGAACACTTGCGGTTGCTCCAAACAACAAACGCTCCCTTTTAAAATTCGATTTTGTAGGGGAGCGTTTGTTATTTAGGGGCGGGTAGCAGGGTTGCTGATCAATCCTTCGCCCTGAAAGGGCAACACACACCAGCCCGCCGCATCGCGGCGGGTTCGATTGCCCAAGAAATCAACGCCCTGTAAGGGCAAGATACAGTCAATGGGTAGAAATTGGTTGTTTTATTTGAAATTTCCCCTAAGGTAGGGGATCAAAAGGCAGGCAATGTTTCGCCGACTACTTGTTAAGTTGAAACCAGTGGTCATTCACGGGGAATGCCTAATGGGGTTGTAATGACAAAGCAAGGTATCTAAAATTGGATATTCCGATGCCGTCACCATATTGTACGTATATTAATAAACTTGGTAAATGTGAGGAATTGTTGACCATGTTTTTTACTTGTCTTTGCGATGATACAACGCGTCGACATGACATGAATTCGGTTATTAAAAATCCGTCTGATTTTGCAAAGCAATATCCAGATTACTTTAACGCTATTTTAGCACTATTAAAAAAATGAATATTATTAAAACATCTGAAATGAGCGACGGGAAAAACTACTTGGCATTTACTGC
>JAIROD010000703.1 GCA_031257725.1 Planctomycetaceae bacterium
ATTTTCTTAATTTTCTTAATCATCGTCTTCATTCAATCATTAAAATCATCGTTCAGACGCGGATTACACGCCCCCATATCCATCATTCCGCTTTACGATACTCTCAACAATCCATGTTCAACTCTCAATTAATCTACTGCCCTTTCAGGGCGTTGATCGTGTTGACCATTACCCGCCGCGTTGCGGCGGGCTGGCTTGTGTTGCCCTTTTCAGGGCGAAAGAACAACCTTGACCATCGCCCACAAACGGAAAACGCTCCTCTGAATAGATACCCTTATTTACAAACCATCTTTCCTAAAAAATAATAATACAAAAATGCGTCCCCTATCAAAATAAGGTTAATAAGGTTGGATATTTGATCATTTTTCGGCAATTTCAAGCGGTTACTGCGTTGCGTTTCGCTCACATCTGTCATGTTGCGGCGGATAGATAAACAACTCAATGAAATGCACATTGAAATCGTAGCGTTTTTTACCGAATCGGGTTTGGTATCGGGTATGATTGTAAAGCCAGTATCGAGTGTTTTCATCCGGTTCATAACGGTTAAAAACTACAGGAATCCAAAGGTTGCCTGTACAGTCCTGATTCTGATCAAGTATTTTCTGCAAGGTGTTTTCTCTTTTATCCCGAATGATAATTTTCGGCTCCAGTTCAGGAACGTAACGATTCGCCTCCAAAGGAAAGCAGACAAGCCGATCTCCCGATTGCCAATGTTCCCGAATATATTGGTAAGCTGCCCGACAATCATATCGACCGCCATCCTGATAATAACTGGCGAGTTTAGGGATATTGAAAAGCAGAACAAAAATAATCCACACACAACAAAGGCTATGACAATAAGGAATTTCCGATTGAATAATCAACTTGCCGATCCAATCAATAAACAACGCTAAAATTACAAAAAACGGGAAAGAAAAAAGAAAATTATAATGACTAATATAAGCAATCTTCATTGGCAAAAAGAAAATTGCCATTCCGCATAATGTTGCGCACGTCAACCAATAAACATTACCGGATTGGCGAAAACGATACAGAACAAACAGCCAACCCGGAATGCAAAGTATGAAGAAAGAACAACCGAGACTGAATGCCAATCCAACAACCGCATGAATTGAGGTAACGCTTGTTGTCGGAAAATTGTTCCATGATCGGGCAAGCGGCATAATATGCACGATAAAAACCGCCAACAGAATGATTGACCAAAATCCCAAAATCAAAACAATTTTATACGGTAAAATATTTTTCCATGAGATATTTTTTCTGTCAGTTTGTTTTGTTACTAAAAAATTGAGGAGTAAACCGATGAGGAGAAATCCCCAGATCAATCCGGTTAGCGAATGGGTCAATACCATCAAAACGGAGACCACACCTAATAATATGGCAACAATAGTTGAACGTTTTACGGCAACGTATCCTCCTAACAGCAAAACAATCGAAATACACAGAAACGCCTGACTGTAAAACCGATTGTTCTGACTTTGCAGGATATGGTCGGGAAAAAGGAGGATCAGAACCGCAAGAATCAGACTTGCCGAAAAACCAAACAACGGACATGCCAACAAAAAAACAATTCCGACACAAACCGACCCTATGACTGCCGGTAAAACGCGTGATCCGAATTCATCGTCGCCGAACAACCGGTAATCCAGCCAATGAACAACATAAGCCGCGATAAGCATGGGCGGCAACCGTGAAAACTGCGATTGTTTCAGATCAAACGTTGAATCTTTGAACATATACGACGGAATCGGTTGACCATCGAAAAAATACCGCGTTTCCATCGTCGTATAATTTTCGTCAAAACCATGAGACCATGTTCCAAGATGGTAAAAACGTAACAATGCCGCCAACGTGATAAGAATGATAAACAGAACAAATCGGGAAAAATAATTGAATTTTACTGACTCTGTCATAATTTGCGACAAAAATTAGAACGATTCAAGTCGTTGATCGTTGATTGTAACGCAAGCGAATTATTGACCTTGTGATAATAACAATGGTAAGTAACTATTCAGTATTGAGAAAAATGTTCATTTTTCTATCCTGTTAGGAACAAAATATCAGTGGAAAGCGACATCGATTTCAAAACGCTCATCCCTAACAGGACGGAAATATTCATTATCACAAAAAATAATCACTGAATAGTTACTCCCAAAAGACGAAGTTGTTACCGTTCAAAGTATATTTATATTCGCTAACAACTATCTGTTATCCGCTGTTTTCTTTCCTTTATCGGGATCTTTGCCGAACAGCAGGAAGAGAACGAAAAAGACGGCAATGAAAATTGCCGGAACTTTTAGAATTCCTTTCCAGTAATAGGCTTGGACTGCCAGATAATCGTTTCGGGCAACTTCAAAATCGCCGCCTTCTGTTTTACCGGCAATTTTTTCTGTTTCTTTGGCAATTTTTTGGAATGTTTTTTCGAGATCAGTTTTGGAGTATTCCGTACTGCCGATTTTCAAAAATTCCGGCGCAGCTGCGAGTTCTGTAGAGCTGATTTTGTTATCTTTATTGGTATCCAGCAACGAACCAAGATCAGACGCCAATTCATTTTCCTGAACTTTATTCTTGTTCATGAAATCGGTTACGGTTTTTCCCAAGTCCAGGTAACGCCACGCGGAATCGACCATCGTAATATCATTCCATTGCGGCATAGCAACGGTGTCGTTTATTTTAACATTTGACCAAAAATTTTCCGGAGTCCCGTCGGGTAAAACGAATTTATTAGTGTACCGTTTAAATTCGTCTTCGTTCAAAGGACGAACAACAGAGATGCCCGCAATTTTCGGTGCATTTTGTGGTAAATCGCGCATGTAACCATAAAGTTGACTGCCGAGAACCTGTCCGACACCGAGTAGTAGAAAAGCCATCAAACTTTGAACGCTGGCTTTGAGTTCGGCGGGGGCTTTTTTGTCGGCATACATGTAGGCGGCGACATAAAGAAAACTGTAGCAAAAACCGTGTAACAGCAACCCGATGACGGCGAATTCAAAAGTGGGAACCATGAAAACGAAATACCGTAACGACCATGCCCCGATTCCAAGAACAAGCACCCACCTCAGACCAATCACTCCAATCGCCACCGGAAGCAGGGACATGAAAAAGAGTTCTGAAAATTGGTTAAGCGTGGTGAGTGCGAGCGGGGAGGGATAACCGTGTTGGTTTAAGTAGGTTTCCTGAAACGGAAAAAAGAAATTACATGCAGGAATACTTGCCAGAAACGCACAAAAGACAAAAAACGCGAACCCGAAATCTTTGAACAATTTCAATGCGCCGAGACCGAGAGCATCGCTGCCGCCGGCTGCCGAAGCTCCTTTGGGCGGGGTATCGGGCAAGGTGAGACTGTAAAGGGCAAGCAACAAACCTGCACCGCCTCCGGCAAAAAAGAAGTGTGGTTGATCGGCACCGCCGAGAAATGCAGCGATAAACAGATTAACCACAATCCAACCGATGGTTCCAAAAACGAAAACATAAGGGGCGGAACCTTCTTTTGAGTGTTTGAAGACGATGGAGTTGACCAAAGCGATTGTAGGCATGAAACACACGCCGGACAAAAGGATCAACGTCATCAGAACTGCAAACGACTGATTTCCTGTGATGCAAAGGGCACCGCAGGCGAACAGACAGAGGCTTCCGATGAAGTGGAGCAACGCCACAACTTTTTGTGCTGCGAAGTAGCGGTCGGCAATGGGACCGATGAACAGCGGCGAGATGACGGCTCCGAGAGGGATTGCCGCGTAGAGCCAACCGATTTGCCAACCGGGCATTTCAAGAATACGCCCCGCGTAACCGCCGAGCGCACCTGCCCAACTGCCCCAAATGGCAAACTGTAAGAAATACGCAATACAAAGTCGTGGATAAACAAACGCAACACTTTTACTTTTTGATTTTGACATAGTGATTTCTCCAAAAAAAGGAATCCTGAAATTGAAACTCAATGCGGTGCTTTGAGCTTTAAAGCATCTGCTTTAAACTCTAAATCACCTACTTTAAACTTTAAAGCACCTGCTTTAAACTCTAAAGCACCTGCTTTAAACTTTAAAGCACTTGCTTTAAACTCTAAATCACCTGCTTTAAACTTTAAACCGCCTGCTTTTGGTGCGTAACATGGTTATTCATTGTGATTTATTCTATCGGGGATTGGTGAATGGGTCTATGATTTTACTGATTATTTCGGAATTTGGGGGGCATCAGTGATTGGAGAATAATACCAATTTTCGTCCCGTTAGGGACGACATATTGGTAGAAAACAGTATAACAAAATGATCTGCGTCCCGTAGGGA
>JAIROD010000757.1 GCA_031257725.1 Planctomycetaceae bacterium
TTACCCCGTGTTTTAGGGTTAAGTCGAACAATGCGGGGCAAGCCCGCGCCGTTAAACTTGCGGTAAATTCCGAATTATTAGAGATTCCCCTTAATCATTCAACCGTATCATCCTTGCCGGACTCGCTTGATTGGATTTCAAAACTGTAAAACTATAAAATTGAGGACTGCGTATGGTACATCAACTGTTTTTTTTAACGATCCAGTCGCCTAATGTTGGAAAAAGTTGAGCAAGGGCAAACAGGATTTTTGCTTTGGCGGGAACAATCAATTCCGGTTTTCGGCGTTTACAATAATGAAGGATTTTTCGGGCAAGCCAATGCGGGTCAATGCGTCCCGCCTTAACACCGGCACCGGGCGCACGGGCGGAATCGGGAATACCTTCAAGTCCCTCCAACGGATAAAGCCGTTCCCGCTCACGACGAATCGGTCCGGGACAAACCAAAAGAACATGCAACCCCTCCTGACCAAGTTCAAGACGTAATTGTTGAGAATAAGCCGCCACCGCAAATTTTGAAACAGGATACGCCCCAACATATCGGGTTGCACTTTTTGCCGCCAACGAACCAATATTAACAATATGCCCGCGATGTTCAAGCAACATCGCCGCCGCCGCCTGTGTACAACGGATTGTTCCCAAAACATTCAGATCAAAAAGCGATTGGAACTGTTCCGGAGTTGTGTCCAAAACTCTCCCGCGCATAGAACGTCCGGCGTTGTTGACCAAAACATCAAGCCCGCCCCAATGTTTTCTGATTGTTTCAAAAATCCGGTTCACCTCGTCCTGCTTGGTAATATCAGCATGAACCGGCAATACGCCCGAACCAATTTCATGGGCAGCCCTTTCGACATCGTCTTTCTCCAACGCCGCAATCGTTAATTTTGCGCCGGCATGAAAAAATTCTTCGGCAATGATTCGTCCCAAACCACTCGAACCGCCCGTTACGAGAACTATTTTGTTTTGCCAGTAGGGGTCGATTTTTAATGTTTGTACCATGTTATGCTTAAATTTTTTATAACGATTCAGTAAGCGGTGAAAGTTCATTGCTCATGTGACAACATATTGACCGCAAACAAGGTCCATCAACAAACACTCGTCCCGTAGTGACGAAATGTTGGTAGAAAAAACGGTGTTGGTTTATTCTTTGACCCAACCTTCGAGATAACGTGCCAGTTGGTGAATATCGCTCCCGACGGAAATCGGACGTTCATAAGCACGGAGCCGGTTCATATCAATTAATTCCTCAAAAGCCGGATAGGATAAATTCATTGTCCCGCCAACAGAAATCATCACTCCATTTTTGTCCAGTTCCGCCAGAGCCTTGTAACCGCCCACTCCAATCTGACTTCCAAGAACCACGTCATACGCGGTCGGTTGATTGCAACGAATTTCATAACCAAATTGTAAACCAACCATCTTTTTTGATTTACCGGTTCGCTTTTTGTACTCTTCCGCAATTAAACGTCCTAAACGGCTGCTGTATTTGAGTTGCGACACGGGAAAATGACCAAACGTATCGGGTTTGAGCGATTTATATTCGTCGTCGGAACAACACATTTTGATTTCCGAAAGCGGCAGGTATTCCGCAAGTCCTTCCGAAACAACCGCCGCGAATGCGGTTTTACCTTCTGCTTCGCGTGCCTGAATCACGTCAACACATCGATTCACCACTTTTTGCACATCGAAAATCTGCCGCAACACCGGATTGCCATCCTCACCGGTCATAATATTCCCTGATTCAGGATCAACCGTTGGTTCGGTCGAATACCAATTTTGGTGAATATCTTCGAGTCCGATTACCATACTGGCTTCTCCGGCAATGGATGCTCCGTAGGCGAGCCATGCCGCTTTGCGTCCCATCACTTGAGCAATGTAACCTGTTTCAGTGGCTTCGGAATCCGCCAAAAGATTGCGAATTTCGTGCGCCAACATCTCCACCGCCGTAAAATAACCAAAGGTGAAATCAATTCCTTTATAATCGTTGTCAATTGTTTTGGGCAGATGAATTACTTTAATCCGTTTTTGATTATCGGGCAACGCGTCCATGACCAGTTTGAATTTTGCGGCGGTGGTCAATGTATCGTCGCCGCCGATGGAGATTAAAGCGTCAATATCAAGAGAGGTAAGAGCGTTGTAAACTGTTTGGAGCGGGGCGGTTTTTTTCCGGTCTTTCAAATCCATTGGATTTTTGAGCATCTTTCCCGGATTAGCCCGTGCCGTTCCAATAATAATCCCGCGCGAGGTTCGCAAACCTTCTTCAATTTTTTTGTCCAGCCGAAGGTAATGTTTTCCTTCTTGGAGTGTTGTCCCGTCTTGATAATTGACGAGATGCGTGTAACCGCTTTTCATTCCGTAAACTTCAATTCCGGCTCGCGCAAAACAAAGCGACGCACTGCCAATAACTGAATTAGCGGTTGGAGCGGGACCGCCGGAAAAAAGAATCGCAACTTTTTTAATATCTGTTTTGGGTTGTTTGGGACTGATCAGATTGGTCATAATTTTAATTTTTCTTAATTTGTAATATTTTAGTGGAAATCACAGAGGAAACCCCGCCGTTAATGAAATCAACAGGGTAACAGGAAAAACAATAGGGAACCTCTAATAATTCAGACTTTACCGAACGTTAACGGCGTGGGCTTGCCCCGCGTTGTTCAACTTAACCCTAAAACACGGGGTAAACCCCGTTGTTAACTATTAATTAATAGGCAGCAAATAAAAAATTGAATTATTAGAGATGCCCAATACCCGTTTAGGAATTAACATTCCCATAAAGTGTTCGTAATTATACTGTCAAAAAGAATTGACTCAATCCCAGCATCAATCGTTTTTTTGACGAAACACAATCTCCTATCTTCTCTACATTCCTTAATATCCCTATTATACTGTCAACTGCAAAGTCTAAAGAATCAACGGCAAAGTCTAAAGACTTTACGGCGTTGGTAATCGAAGGGAAGGATAAACAAATTCCGTCCCGCTAGGGACGACCTATTGGTAGAAAACAGTCTCATAACATGATGCGCGTCCCGTAGGGACGCAATGTTGGTGAATTGATATTTGGCGTTTTTTCTACCAATATGCTGTCCCTACGGGACAAATGTTTTTGATTGACCTTGTTGGCTACCAACATGTTGTCCCTACGGGACAGAAAAAGGAACATTCACCGCAGTTGAATAGTTATTTCCAGAGTAAAATTTATGTAATATTTCAGTGGAATATTCCTGATTATTTCTGATTTAGGGGAGAGTGGATAGCCCCCTACCAACCTTATTTTCACCTTAGGGTATCTCTAATAATTCATTTTTTGTAATATATCAGTGGAATTTTTCGGAGATTGAAGTTTATTTTTTTACCACCCCTGCCCCTCCGAAGGAGGGGAATGATTCCCCGCCTTCGGAGGGGCTAGGGGGGCATTCGGAGTAAACGACTGAATAGTTAAAAAAAAATATTTCACTGATATATTACAATTTACCTAATTTAACACCCCCCAGTGAACGCTAGGCAAAATTTCGACAGATTTTGCTCAAAACTAGAACATGATGACGGCGTAGGGTATCGTTGCTCCGAAAAATTGGTCTTTTTCGATTTTTCAATATTTGTTATGATACGCAACTGTCCTTTTAACATTTCGGGGATGTTTCCGATAAAAAGGAGCTATTTTGATTAGGGCATCTCTAATAATTCAATTTTTTATTTTCTGCCCATTAATTAATAAATTAATAGTTAACGACGGGGTTTACCCCGTGTTTTAGGGTTAAGTTGAACAACGCGGGGCAAGCCCACG
>JAIROD010000786.1 GCA_031257725.1 Planctomycetaceae bacterium
GTTTGTTGTTGTTTATTTTCATGCTACTGAGGTTGTTTAGTTAAGAAAATAAGGTGAAAATAAGGTTTGTTAAAGCAATCCAATACGTTTTCGCAAATTCCGCTGATATATTACAAAAAAAATTTAACCTAATTTTTAAAATCTCTCAAATAACAAACAATGAAACTTGATAAACTTCAATATCAGTTGGATGCGATTGAAAATGTCATCAAAGAAATTGACAGAAATAATATCGTAACCGATTCAAACTTCAACGCCAATCCCATTTGGAAAAATGCAAAAAATATTGACGTGAAGATGGAAACCGGTACGGGAAAAACTTACGTCTATTGCCGTTTAATGCACGAATTAAAACGGCAATTCGGTTTTTTCAAATTCATTATTCTTGTCCCAAGTCTGGCAATTAAAGAAGGAACGAAAATGTCCATTCTCTCAGACGATTGGAATAAACATTTTCGGCAGGAATTTAGTAATCAAAATATTGCGCTCGGCGTGATCAATTCCGGCGATTTTGAAACCAAAAAAGGGAAACGTAAACAAATCCCCGAACCGTTGCGGTCGTTTTGTGACGCAACCAAAAATGAAATAAATTCTATCCAATGTCTGTTGTTAAACGATGCCATGCTCGCATCGGGATCCATGACGCGCAACGATTATGATTCGACTCTTTTGGGGAATATTAGTTGTCCGATTGAAGGATTGAAAAATACTCGTCCGATAGTTATTATCGATGAACCGCATCGGTTTAACAAAGAAAATAAGGCGTGGAAAAATATTATCGAAGGTTTGTCGCCGCAAATGATTATTCGTTTCGGCGCAACATTTCCCGATAAAACAGAAGGGAAAGGGAAACTCAAACAAACAAAAAAAGATTACGAAAATCTGGTTTACGATCTCAATTCCGTAAGGGCATTCAACGACGGTTTAGTAAAAGGCGTTCATATTGTCTATCCCGCTTTGCCAAATAAAAATTGTACGGTTTACAAAATTTCATCGGTTACAAAAGGTAAAAGTATTAACGCCGGTAAAAAGGAAATCAAAGTTCACGATCAATTGTCGTTTATTGATACAAAATTTAGCGGCGATTTAACGCTTGAATTTGATAAAGATTGTCCAACTCAATTAAAATTATCAACAGGATTGGTTTTGGAAAAAGGTATGGAATTGTGTCCTGAAATCTACTCGGTTGATTATCAATCCCTCTTACTAAGTCAGGCGTTGGACGCTCATTTTGAACGCGAAAAAGAAAATTTTTATCGCAAAAATAACGGACAATATTCACCGAAAATTAAAACCAATAGTTTATTTTTTATTGATAGTATTGCCTCGTTTCGCGGTGAACATGCGCGGCTGCGCCGGAAATTTGAACAATTATTAACCGATAAGTTACAAAAAGAAATCAAAACCGCCCGCAGTGAATTTAAGGATTTTTTACAAGCGTCGCTCCGCAATGTCGGCGGTTGTCTTGCCGGTTATTTTGCCGAAGACAACAAGAGTAAAGAATATCAGGACGAAGTGGATAATGTTTTACGTAACAAAGAGCAGTCGCTTCAATTCAAGAATAAAGACGGACAATGGAATATTTGCCGTTTTTTCTTTTCCAAGTGGACACTTTGCGAAGGGTGGGACAATCCGAATGTTTTTGTCATTTGCAAATTGCGAAATTCCGGTTCGGAAATACGAAAGTTACAGGAAGTCGGCCGCGGGCTGCGTTTGCCGTTTGACGAAAACGGTAATCGGATAAACGATGAAGAATTTTATCTCACCTATATTATCGATTATTCAGAACGTAATTTTGCACGGAAATTGGTCGGCGAAATCAATTCGGACGGCGCAACAGATAATATGAAAATTAACGATACCATTTTGAACGAATTGGTCAAAACCGGTTTTGCGCCGGACAATTCCACCGCAAAAGCCAATCTCTTATTGGAAAAAATTATTGACGAACACGATACCATTTTAGACATTGAGAAATTATTCGAACAATTACCCGAAGAATGCGGATTAAAAATCAATAAAGGAAAAATACTGGGTGAAGGTTTGCCGGAACGTCCGAAAGTTCGTCTGAATAAGGAAAATTTTGAAAAATTACGCGATCTATGGAATCAGGTAACAAAACGATATTTGTTGCAATTTGAAAAATTGGACGAAAATGAATTGGATTCTGTTTTAAAAGACATTTTGAGCGGCGACCATATTTTTGTACAACCAACAACGTCAATCGTTGAAGAATTTTTGAAAAAAAGTGAAAATCATGTGGAAATAGAATCC
The DNA here is from genome assembly GCA_031257725.1 of Planctomycetaceae bacterium. Lineage (GTDB taxonomy): Bacteria > Planctomycetota > Planctomycetia > Pirellulales > Thermoguttaceae > WRKP01. The sequence goes on from JAIROD010000786.1 coordinate 2,275, forward strand.
GGCGGTTTTAAGTCGGCGGAATCGCCGTTGGGCGTTCTTCAATACGGCGAGTTTTTGAAACAACTCAACACGCGGACACATTTACCGATCACTCTTTTGCACAAAAATATCATTGACGCAAGAAAAGGAAAACCAACTCCGCCGAATCTGTTTAATATCGTAACGATTGAAAATATCATCGGGGATTTTGAACGCCGGTTTATAGAAATCTTTGCTCAACGATTTTCGTATCACCGTTTGGATTTTACCGCCCGAACAAGTCTTTTCACCGAAGACGGTAATTTTGTATCGGAATTGCCGCAAGGCGATATCGGTTCCAAAACGGCAACAGATATTCCGCAATTTATTCAACAAAAAATTGAAATTTATTTATACGATAAATTTGTTTATGATTCGGAAATAGAACATGAAGTATTGAAAATTACGCCGCCGGAACGGGTTATTGTGTATGGCAAATTGCCGCGCCGCAGTATCAAGTTGCCGACTTACACCGGAGGAACAACAAGCCCCGATTTTGTTTACGCCGTTAAAAAGAAAAATGCAAAAGATATTGAATTACATTTAATCGTTGAAACAAAAAGCGATAATCCGCGTCTGTCCGATGAGATTGCAATCAATTCACAAAAAAAAGCGTTTGAATCAATTAACGGCAATAGCAATATCAAATGGCGAATGGAAACCGATGTTGCAACATTTGAACGTGAATTAAAAAAACTTGCCGGAAACTGATTACTTTAAACAACAATACTGCGTAATATATCAGTGGAATATTTTGTAATTGTTCACGGATAATTCATTTGCCTGTGATAACGTTTGCGTATTTTTTAGGGGTTTTCGTTATTATTTCGCCCCAACGGGGCAAGCGGCAATAGCGTAGGGCAACGCCCTACGTAAGGAATCACCATGAGAATAAGCCCTGAAAGGGCGAAAGCAACATCAGAAATCATGGCTATTGCCCTTACAGGGCATCGCTTGTTGGGAATATTTTCGTAGGGTGTTGCCCTACGCTATTGCTTATTGCCCCTTCGGGGCGGCTGCTGAATAG
>JAIROD010000808.1 GCA_031257725.1 Planctomycetaceae bacterium
AGGGGCAAGTCGGCTATCGCCGTATTTAGTAAAAACCTTTCGGCGAAAGGTCGCCTACCATCGAATGACCAATCTACTGAATAATTACAAAAAAGGTTAAAACAAAATAGACAATTACGTTTTATGCTAATCCATCTCATGCAATAAAAATTGATGTAATATTTTTTGCAAGGCGCGGACATCGATTGGTTTTGCGAGGTGACCGTTCATACCGTGATCAAAGCATTTTTGTATTTCTTCGGCAAAAGCATGAGCAGTCAACGCAATCACCGGCATTTCAGCATAACGCGGATTGGCACGAATATGTTTAATTGTTTCAAATCCGTCCATCACCGGCATCTGAATGTCCAGAAATACCAAATCAAAAATCGGATTCCTCCCCGCCTGCTCCGATTCCTGCAACCGCTCAAGGGCAATCTCACCGTTTTCCGCAACTGTTACATCAAGTTCCATCTTTTCCAGCAATGCCTTCGCCACCATCACATTGACCTTGTTGTCTTCAACCAGCAATACCCGAAAACCGGCTAGTGATTTTTTCTCGTGCGGCAACGGTACATTTATTATCGTACTCTTTTGATGTTCCGTATCCGTTTCCGAGTTGTCTGCCGATGATAATTTGGCGGTATCTTTTGCGTTCGGATCCACACCCAAAACACACGTGAACATGATATTCGTTCCAACCCCCAACTCACTCTCCAACGAAATCTTGCCGCCCATCAGACTAACCAAACTTCGTGTTATTGTTAAACCCAACCCCACTCCGCCATATTGACGTGTAATCGAGGTATCCGTTTGACTAAACGCCGAGAACAGTTTTTGCGTTTGATTCGGTAACATTCCAATTCCCGTGTCTTTCACGGAAAACGCCACGACCGCCTCGTCCCCCTTCACCGATTCCAACTCTGCCGTAACCGTAATCGAACCTTGTTTGGAAAATTTGAACGAATTACCAACCAGATTGATGAATATTTGGCGCAACCGTAAATGATCGCCCAAAAGCGTTTTCGGAATATCAGTTGATTGGTTAAAGATTAATTTAATTCCTGTTTCGGTACTTTGCTCCCGAAAAATAATATCAATGTCCCCCAGCACCTCACTCAGTGAAAACGGCGCATGTTCCAATGTCATTTTGCCCGTTTCCATTTTTGAAAAGTCAAGAATATCATTGATAATTCCGAGAAGCGACCGTGCCGCACGATAGGCGTTGTTGGTGTACTGATGTTGTTGTTCATCCAACGACGTTTCCAGCAAAAGATGAGTCAAACCAATAATCGCATTCATTGGCGTACGAATTTCATGACTCATATTCGCCATAAATTCACTCTTGGCTTTGTTCGCCGCCTGCGCCGCAAGAATTGCACTTTTCAACTCAAGATGAGTTTTTATTCGTGCCAACAATTCTTCCTTGTCAAACGGTTTTTCGATATAATCATTTGCGCCGGATTGAAATCCCAAAAGAACATCCTGTATCTGATTCTTTGCCGTCAACATCAATATTGGTAAATTAAACAACGAATATTTTTCCCGTAAATTTTTACAAACATCATATCCCGACATTTTAGGCATCATCACATCCAAGAGAATCAAATCGACGTTTTTCCCGTTCTTAATCAGTTCCAACGCCTCCGAACCGTTGTACGCACTCGACACCGAATAATTCCGTACCGATAAAAAATTCTTCAACACCTGAATATTGACCGGTTCATCATCGACAACAAGAATTTCGTAACTCCCGTCGGCGTTTTCTTTATTTTCATCTTGTAATTTTTCCGACGTTTTATCGATGACGGCGAAATCTTCCATATCGATAATGGATTTCTTGTTTTCATTATTGCGGTCGATTGTTTCCCGCGATACTTTGGACAACGGCATCGTGAACGTAAATTTTGCCCCCGCACCCTCTTTCGATTCAACATTCATTGTTCCGCCGTGCAGTTCGACCAGTTTTTTTGTAATCGATAATCCTAAACCGGTTCCGCCGTACTCCCGTGCGGTTGAACCGTCAACCTGTTCAAACGATTCGAAGATGCGGTCAAATTTATCTTCCGGTATTCCGATTCCCGTATCGGCAATAGAAACCGCAACCGAATCACTCAGAACCGTTGCCGATACACAAACTTTCCCTTTTTCGGTAAACTTAACGGCGTTGCCGATCAAGTTGTACAAAATCTGCTGAATCCGGTTTTCATCCGCGTCAACAATCGGCAATGAACTGTCAATCTCATTCACCAACATCAAGTCTTTTCCCTTCACCAACGGTTTCGACAAAATGATGACGGTATCGACAATTGTTTTCAAATCGACCGGTTTGATTTGCAGAATGATTTCTTTATTTTTCAGTTTTGTGAAATCCAAAATATCGTTGACGAGATTGGAGAGACGTTTACCGCTGTTGGAAACGAGGGCAAGGTTGAATTTTTGTTCTTGGGTGAGCGAACCGGTTGCGCCGTCAATCATTGATTCGACAATTCCGATAATCCCGTTGATCGGCGTACGCAACTCATGCGAAGTATTCGCCATAAATTCATCTTTCAATTCGTTTAATCTGTTCAGATATTGATTCTTTTCCTCCAATGCTTTGGCGTGATCCTGTAATTTTTTGATCAACGTATTAATTTCTTCCGCCATGAATTTGAATGCTTTGGACAAAGAACCGATTTCGTCGTTGCTTTTGATGACCGGTATGGCAACATCAAAATTTCCTTGACCGAGAATGTTGGCGGTTTTTGAAAGTAAGAGGATGGGGCGGGAGATATTTCCGGCAATGAGATAAAGCAGCAACGCAATGACAATAATAGAAATTAACGAAACGGCAACAACATAATTTCTCACGGCGTGAGCGTTATTGAGAATTTTTGTCATGGGAATACTGACGGCGACTGACCAGGGCGTGGTTACTTCGCTGAATTGAATGGGCATGAAGACGGTGTAAAAATCTTTGCTGGCGGCGGTAAAGATTTCACCGTTTTTGACTGCATTTTTAGCGTCGGCGACATTTTGGACACGGATGGGGTCCACTTGGATAATTGCCTGAGCCAGTTCGGGATTGAGCAGCGTTAAATCTAATTTTTTCTCATCAAATGTTTTGGCGAATTCTTTTAAGGAATCAATAAAACGTCGGCTGTTGTCGAATTTTTCGATTTGTTCTTTATTGTTTTGATCATTGACGGGATTTTGGGCGAGGTATTGTTCGGCGAGTTTGACGGCTTGCTTGACTTTGGAATGGTCGGCGAGCAGCATTCGGTACACGGTGGTTTCGGTCAAATTTTTTCCGAGATGTAGTTTGTTTGGGTGGGCGACTACTGCGCCGGCGTTGGAGATAATCCACGAAAAACCTTCCTGACCATGCGGATTCACTTTGGAAACCATTTCCTGTAATTTGTCGAGAACGAAATCGGAGGAGATGATTCCGATAAACCGATCTTCATGAATAATAGGAAAGACCATACTGGCGAGCATCACGGGTTTTCCCTGAACCTGATAGGGATAAGGATCGGTGATATATTCATGTTTTTCGGTTTTGGGAATGATATACCAATCGGCAATATCAATATCGTACAACGGTTCAACACTGATTTGATCGCCGGATTTATTCCAGTAAGGCGCATAACGTCCTGTATCGTCGTAGGTTGGTTTTTGTCCGGCATATTCTTTATCTTTCCCGTCAAGAGCGTCGGGGTCGTAGGCGATACAAAAAGCGGTGATATATTCTTTTTGGGCGAGTGTATTCCGAAGAATATCGTTCATCATTTTCCTGTCGGTGAGGTTGTTGTCTTTCAACGCTTCAAAAACTGTTGCGAGTGTTTCGGAGGTAATTCGTGCGCCTTGCAATTCCGCTTTGATTTCGTTTTTATATTTATCGGCGGTCTCTTGCGCAAGACTAAACGCATCGTTTTTTTCCATCTCGAAAGTTTTATTCGAAACTATTACCGTAAGAACGGAAAACGATACAATAACAACTGCCGACACAAGAAAAAATATTTTCGCTTGTAAACTTAAATTGGCGAACATCTTATTATTTAAATGGATAGGGGTTAAGTGTCTTCGTGATCTCGTGACCAATTGCCGCTAAGGTCATATTGGACAAATTGAACAGGGTATTATAACTTACTACGTTGACTAACTCAACAATTCGCCCAAAAAACAGGGAATCTCTCATAATTCAGAATTATTCACTGAAAGTTCACGGTGCGGGTTTGTCCCATGTTGTTGGGAGTGTTTGGTGTTTGGCGGCGGCGATGAGGGTGATTAGAGGACTAGGGTTATCGCGTGTTCTAGGGCAGTTGCTTTCAGAACCATCTTCAGAACTGTCTTCGTATCTATTCAGTGGATTGTTGGTCTATACTGTCAACGTGTAGAAATGGGTTGTTTTTTGATTGACGTAATAGACCTTTTCGCCAAGTCAAAAATATAATTGAAAAAAACCTTATTTCCAACCTGATTTTCCTAACAAAACGATTAGACAAAAAACCTTAGTAGCCCAAAATCATCAACAATCCAACCTTATTACCTTATTAAATAAAGAGGAACAATAAGGTAATAAGGTTAATTTTTATTATTCCCATGGCTACTAAGGTTGTTTTTGTTAGGAAAATCAGGTTAGAAATAAGGTTACGTCGCGGGAATCATTGCGGGGCAAACGCGGGGTAAACCCCGCCGTTAACAAACGAACAACAATTCCGTCCCGCATGGGACGACACTTGAAACTATTGACCGTTTTCAAGTGTCGTCCCTAGCGGGACTTGATGGTGTCTTGCCGTCTCGACCGTAAGCTAAAGCATACGGTTAATAAAGTATTTTACTTTTTACTTAATAGTCCCATGCGGGACAGAATCGTTACCGCTTTTGCCATAGTTTCGATGTTCGAGTGGGCTTAGAGAAAAGGTCTAATATCAGATCATTGACTGTTTAGTATAATGTTAATGAAACGTAATCGCATCGGGGGCAAAACCGTAGGCGGCAGCGAGAATACGGATTGGGTGAAATGTTTTTTTTCTGGCTCCATGCTCCATCTGAAGGCAACACGAATTACAGTCGGAAACTCCAAAATCAATCTCAGGAAGACGCAATTCCTTAAATAATGCAACTCCCATTCGCAGTGAACGCCGGTAATTTTTCCGCTTAAATCCAAATGTTCCCGCCATACCACAGCAACCACGTTCAATCCGGCAAACTTTCAATTCCGGTATCAAACGAAGTAATTCCTCAGCCGGAGTCGGAATATCAGTCCGTTGCGTTGTTCGCGTAATACTCCGGCATGGAGCGTGATAGCCAACCGTTTTACCCGACAATTTGTGATTCGGTACAAAATCAATTCGGAGTTTGCCCCCGCAGTAACATCGCCAAAGGAAATCACAAAAATCAACAACATGAGACGAAACCAACGCAATATCCATATCGTCAAGAATATTTCGGTAATCCTGAGATAAACATGACGCCGATGCCGGTTCCAATGTAACAATATGATAACCTTGACGAATCAAATCCGCAAGAAGTGTCGAATTATGCCGTGCGAGACGTTCCGCCCGATCAAAATGACCCGCCGAAAAAGAACTCAAGCCCGAAGGATGTTGACGCGGAGGAATGTACACCGTGAAATGATTGTGTTCCAAAATCCGAACCGCTAAATCCGCTAACTTCGTATCAAAATGATTCGCAAACGTGTCCACAAAAAGCGCAACCCGATTCGCCGAAAAATGTTCCGCCAATTGAGACGGCTTGGATAACCAACTCGACCATTGCGTTCGAGCTAAAAATGTAACCTTCGCCAGTTTCGGAATCGTCCGGCTTTGAGGAATCTGCAACAATTTTTCCAGCAACCAACGCATTGTCGGATTCGATGTTGACCAATTAACCGGACAACTAATCATCGCCAGAAATCGCAGTATGGTGTCAATCCGTGAAAAAAAACGGTCTTCCAGCGAAAGTCCGTGCGCGGCAACATACGCGCTCTTACAACGGAACGCCAAATTGGAAACATCCACCTCCGCCGGACATTCTATACGGCACATTCCGCATTGAATACAGTAATCGGCAATCTCCTTCGCCTTGTCCTGCGTCAACATCTCCAATTCCAACTCACCCTCAAGAACTCCACGCAAAAGATTGGCTTTCGCACGCGGAAGCGCATTTTCCTCCGCCAAACGACGGAACATCGGACACATCCGACTAACAGAATCATTGCGGAAACATTCACCGCAACCGTTACAAAGATAAGTTGATTCAAAAACATGTTGCGGTTCCCATTTCAATTGTAATTCAATCTGACTCGAAAAATGACCGGAATTGTTTGCCTCCAAACTTTCCAACACCGTTTCCGTTTTATCCGCCGCTTCCATCGCTTCAGCCGCTTCAGTTGTTTCCATCGTTTTCATATAAGGAAAAAGATGAGAATCGGAGTGACCGGAACCGTCCAAACCTAAACCGGTATGGCTTAATCCGGTTCGGTTGGTTTCACGAAAATTGGACTCGGAATGACGTTTTGCCGGATGTTCCCTGCCGCGACTCGATAACCCGCAACGTAAATTGTCTGCCCGGAGTAAAGCGGGAACAGAAAAATCAGGAATGATTTTTCCCGGATTAAATAAATGATCAGGATCAAAAATGTATTTAATATTTCGGAAAATAGGCGTTAGATCGGGAAATTGCACCGGAACAAACCGCGATTTCAAAAAACCCGTTCCCGTCTCCGAACTGACCGTGCCGCCATGTTCCAAAACTAAAGTGTAAACATCTCCAATTAAACGTTCCAGTAATGAAACCGGTTCGGATTTTGAAAAATCAATAATCGGATAAATACGAAGATGCCCCTGACCGACATGTCCCGAAATGGAAGCGGTAATTTCATGACGTTTTAAAACGTTCAACAGTTCCATCAGAAAATCTCGAAGCGCAGGAATGGGAACCGCCAAATCGTCGAAAATCGGAAACGGTTGGAAAGAACGACGCATCCGAAAAAGGATTAACTCCGACCAATGGAGAAAATCATCGAAAAGTTTAAAATCGTCCAACGTCTCAATACGCAACGCATGGAAACTAAAATGTTCTTTTTCCTGAAGTGTTTTAATCAATTGGGTAAGCCGATAGTGAACATGGGCGGGTTCTTCGTGATTGAGTAAATCTCCGGCATCCAATTCAACCAATAAAACCGCCTCCGTCTCCACCGGAAGAATACGCTGAAACCGTGAATCATATTCACAGACCATTTTAAGCCGTCGCCGATCCACAAGTTCACAAAGTGCAGGACGAAATGACCGAATCGGTTCCACCGCAAGCATCGCCTTTTCTAACCCGTTGAAAAAAAAGATTGCACCGGCTTTCCGTTCGGGACGAGGTGTTGTTTTGAGTTTGGCTTCGACGATCAGACCAAGCGTTCCTTCACTCCCAAGCAAGAGTTGCGCTAAATCGACCGAATGTCCTTCGTCGCCCTGAAGAACACGATGACAACAATAACCAACCCGATTGACCGGAACCTGATGAGCAATGGCTGAACGGATTAACGGCAACGAGGGAGCAAGAATCCGATAAACATCGTCGGCAACCGGATGTTCCTTGCCAAGAACAATTCCACGTGCTAAAGCAATTCCCCGCGCAACCGTATCACGTCCGCCAAAAAATGATGAACCGGAAACAGTGGAAATAGGCGTAGGAGTATTGGTCGAGGGCAAGGAGTTTAGGTGTTTGGGAATTGATTCGCGATGCGGCGTTTCAATCGCATGGGGAAGAGCCTCACGGTTAAGAGTCAAAATTTCACCGTTGGCTAAAACAACTTTGAGTTCAAGAAGATGTTCATCGGGAAAACCAGATTGAAGCCAATGAACTCCGGCTCCGTTACGGGCTAGAACACTGCCGATGGTTGTTGCGTGCTGAAACCCCGAAACAGGCGCAAATGTTCGCGATTGAATTTTGTCCAGAACTCCATTTAGACGTTGTCCGGTCATTCCGGGCTGAACCACAACAGAATCACGGTTTAACGCGATCAGCCGCCGCATAAATCGACTGAAATCAAGAACAAGTCCGGAACCAAGAGCTTCACCGGTTGTTCCGGTTCCCGCGCCGCGCGGATGAAGGGGAATATGTTTTTCCGCCGCATACTGAACGCAAGTCACCACATCATTCACATCACGAGGAAAAACAACCCCTTGAGGACGAAATTGTAAAATACCGGCATCGGTCGAATAGAGTTGACGGGTTATTTCGTCGCAACAAACTTCACCGCGAATTAATCCCCGAATATCGTCCTGAAGCCGCGCCTGCTGTGGAAAAAGATAAGGCATGGTACCTCAAAACGGATAAAGATAATGATCAAGAACACAAATTGTAATTATTCCGTAGATTGGTGATTCGATGGTAGGCAACCGCTCGCCGAGCGGTTGCGTCGGCGATAGCCGACTTGACTCTGTGTGCGGACGGAAATGGGAAAACCAGATCAACCGTTGCGACCTTTCGGCGAAAGATCGCCTACCTCTTGCGTTGCCTACCTGATGAGTATTTCCTGATAATACATTCTACTGAATAGTTACCACAAATTTATTTTTGTCCTATTAGTTATTAGTCCTTATTGTCCCTAATATCTTTGAAAAGTTCCGGAGAGATATTAGGGATATTCGGGGACAAATGGGACATTAGGGACAAGATTCTTTATCAAACAGGATAAAACATTATTTTTTGGTTCCGGTTTTTTTGGTTGTTGTTTTATTGGCGGTAATTTTATTATTATTGGCGGTAATTTTAT
>JAIROD010000740.1 GCA_031257725.1 Planctomycetaceae bacterium
CCCCCAAAACACGGGGTAAACCCCGTCGTTAACTATTAACTATTGGGAATCTCTCATCATTCGGAATTTACCGCAAGTTAACGGCGTGGGCTTGCCCCGCGTTGCTTCGACTTAACCCCCAAAACACGGGGTAACCCCCGTCGTTAACTATTGGGAATCTCCCATCATTCGGAATTTACCGCAAGTTAACGGCGTGGGCTTGTCCCGCGTTGCTTCGACTTAACCCAAAAACACGGGGTAAACCCCGTCGTTAACTATGAACTATTGAGAATCTCTAATAATTCAGATTTACCGAAAGTTAACGGCGTGGGCTTGCCCCGCGTTGTTTCGACTTAACCCCAAAACACGGGGTAAACCCCGTCGTTAACTATGAACTATTGGGAATCTCTCATCATTCGGAATTTACCGCAAGTTAACGGCGTGGGCTTGCCCCGCGTTGTTTCGACTTAACCCCAAAACACGGGGTAAACCCCGTCGTTAACTATTAACTATTAACTATTAACTATTGGGAATCTCTCATCATTCGGAATTTACCGCAAGTTAACGGCGTGGGCTTGCCCCGCATTGCTTCGACTTAACCCCCAAAACACGGGGTAAACCCCGTCGTTAACTATTAACTATTGGGAATCTCTCATCATTCGGAATTTACCGCAAGTTAACGGCGTGGGCTTGCCCCGCGTTGCTTCGACTTAACCCTAAAACACGGGGTAAACCCCGTCGTTAACTATTAACCATTAATTAATTGGTTGAAAATAAAAAATTGAATTATTAGAGATGCTCATTTCATAGTTGGCTTTGTTGCACAACAACTGTTTTAACGCATCGTCAAACAAGATTAATACACGCTCGCCGGTTTGATTTTGTGTCATGGTTTTTCTCTTTTGGACATTCTTAGGGACATAAGGGACAATCGGGACTAAAAAGGGCAATTGAGACTAATAGGACAAATTCATTATAAGGGTACTCGTTCTGTTCATCTTTTGCGCCTTATCCGGCAGCAAATCCAGAAACGGTGTACTATCATGAACCGACGCATCGGTCACTTCATAATGATTGTAAACCGTTTTAAGAATAAGAATTTTGAACATCAGAAGAACATCAAACGCCGGACGACCCGCCGAAGACTTTTTCTCGGAGGAAAACATAAAAGGGAAAATGGAAAAAAGGATAAAACAAATCTTATCATAACAAAAAAATAAATCTTGAAAAGTACCACGCAAGGGGGGAATTTTTAGAGAAGCCCTAGACATTTTCTCTCACTTGAAATAACAAAACTTACCTAAGGGGGCATCTCTCATCATTCAATTTTTCATTTTCAACCTATTAATTAATAAATTAATAAATTAATAAATTAATAAATTAATAGTTAACGACGGGGTTTACCCCGTGTTTTGGGGTTAAGTCGAACAACGCGGGGCAAGCCCACGCCGTTAACTTTCAGTAAATGCTGAATGATGAGAAATTCCCAATAGTTAACGACGGGGGTTACCCCGTGTTTGGGGGTTAAGCCGAACAACGCGGGGCAAGCCCACGCCGTTAACTTTCGGTAAATGCTGAATGAGGAGAAATTCCCTATTAAAAAAACGAACCAATTGATATTTTTGGGTGTATAGTGTAAAAAATAAAATCAATCAAAAGGGAATTGCTAATAATTAAAAACTATTGCCTAATATCCCTATCGTCCCCAATATCCCTAACATTTTCAGTGTTAGGACAAATCAAGATAAATAAATTCCAAAAATCGTTTTACAATGTTTGAACGCAAACACTTCATTCCGGCAGTCATTGTTTTTTGTGCAACCCTATTTTTCGGTATTCGGTTTTGGCAAGCCGCCAATCATGAATTTCTGATTTATGTGGTTATTGTTATTGCGGCTTCTGTTTTCATTGCCGTTACTTTTCGGAAAATTCGTTATCCGTATGTTTGTCTTGTTGGTTTATCCATTTGGGCGGTGTTACATCTTGCCGGCGGCGGAATTCGGGTTGGCAATGATATTTTATACGCTCTCATTTTGTTGCCGCTGTCAACCGATTATCCGGTTCTGCGGTACGATCAAGTCGTTCATGCTTGGGGATTCGGCGTTTGTACGCTGATCATGTATCATCTTTTGGCAACCGTTCTGCCGCAACGCAACCTTCACCGGTTTTCGATAGGGCTTCTCGTGATTACTTCGGGAATGGGTTTTGGTGCGTTTAATGAAAATATCGAGTTTGTTTTAACAGTCCTTCTGCCGCAAACGGGGGGGGCGGTTATGTCAATACGTCGCTTGATTTGTGTGCTAATTTTGTTGGTGCAGTCCTCGCGTTTATTCTCGTCCGAACCGGTCTGATAACCATTCCTGAAAAAAGGAGGAGATCGCCTCCAATAATTAAAAACGATTGTCCCTAATATGGTCGATGTTTCCCAAACGTAATTTGGAACCGTTCAAAGTATCGTAACTTTTTTTCATTCATTTCCCATGTTTATTTTATACAAAATATTGACATCTTTTCCGATGCGGATTATTTATTTTCTTTTTTTTGTTTTGATAACTATTTATTGGTTACAACATGGTTTTCGGTGGTGTCAGTTTCCATCGGCGGACAATGCGGATAAAACAGTCGCGAAGGTAACGGAAACATTGCGCCGCCAAAATCCTGAAGCGGCGGCGGAATTGGATCAACTGCGGCATCGTCATAATATAAACGCATTGGCGGCAACACTTCAGGAACGAAAACATTTGGATGGAGTTGACGGGCTTGTCCGTCTTGCACAGGAAGGCAGTAAAGCGCGGGCAACATTTGATTTATCCTTAACCGAGATCGCGCTCAAGCCGACCTTGATTACCAACGCCAATCAACGTCAAACCTTTCTCAATGCTCATGCGAATCATCTGCAACATCTTGATTGGGTACAAAAAAATATTAACGATCAAAATGTTCAATCTTTTTTTGAGAAGCATACCTCAGAATATCTCAAACAACTCGAAAAAGCGTCACAAAATCCTGATGAATGGCGGCGTGTCCGTGATAATCCGATGATGATACAATTAATGATGAGTGGAGTTGATCTGGACGGACTTGAATTTTATGATCGTGAAAAGGAATGGTTGGACGACGTACTTTATTTGTTACTGACTTCTATTGATATTGATTCAAATACGGAACCCAATATTGACTACAATATTCATCAAAATATTAGTCAAAAGATTGATCGGAAAATTGATCAGCCGGACAATCAAACTTCCGCCTCGTTTGTTACGGAATTAAATTCGGGCGGAACGGTTCATGACCAATGGACGCGACATTTGATTCGGACGATTCGGCAAAATCATCCTTATTTTCGCGATGCAATTAGGGAATATCTTCAGGATTCTCAAATTGATACCAATACCGGACTTATTTTTGTGTTCGATATGTTTGAACGGTATGGTCGGACGATTCAACTTTGTATCGATAATGGTGCTGTACCGTTGGAGGAATTATTAGGGGTGATGTTTGCCAATCCTGATTATTGTGAACGATATATTCATTTTCCGGAAAAACTTGCGGCAAGACTTATCACGATTCGTCAACAGATGCCGAATGTTTGGGAACATGCCGACCGGCAACTTGTGTTTCAACTTTCGGATGATGTACCGGAAATTGCTGATGAACTTTGCCGTCAATTCGGAACCGATGATATTGCAGTTTTTCTGTATCTGAATTACGGCGACGCGATTCGGCAGGCTTCAACCGCCGTCAACAAGTTCGGCGATCTGGCAATTTATATTCTGAACAGATATTCTGATTCGGAATTGTTCAAAAAATATCTGAAAGATTTTTCGCTTGGAGTACGTCTTGTTCCGTATGTTGCGATGTTTGAAGATAAAGGGCTGGAACGTCTTGAAAGTAATCACAGTTGGTTAGACAAATATTTTGATACGGAAGGAAATCCGAAACAAGATAAATGGTATGAAACATTACCGGGCGGCGGCGCATTTAAAGTTGCGGGAAATTGGGCAAAAGGTTATCCGTCGGAATGGAGTGAACTTGGCTGGGCGGCTCTGGATGTTGCCGATGCATCGTTGCTTATCGCGTCGCTTGGCACGTCGGCGGCGGTAACAACAATGAAAACGGCGGGTACAACAACCGTCAAAGTCGGAACAAAAACTCTCGCCCGCGATACCGTAACAACCGTTCTGAAATCAGGAACACGTGTTACATCCAAAGGTTCGCGAAATCTGGCAAAAACACAGAAAAGTTTTCTGTTTCGACAAGGAATCCGAACTCTTGCCAAACAGCCGTTTCATCTGATTCCTCAGAGCGGACGGCTTCTTGTTCGGGCAGGTCAAAGTGTTTCAATAACTCCGTTGAAAAAACTTACCAGCGGTATTTACCGGTCGGCGCGTTCCGTTTATACTTCATGGCAAGGCGTTAATCCGGTAACGCGTAAAATTGTTTATCGTTCACTTTTGGCGACAGGACTTGTAATAACGTTATGGAATCGGACAATTCCTGAACTGAAAACTACTTTGCCGCAAATTGGTGAAAAAGTTGGAGCATTGATTGCGGATTCTGCCAAAGTCGGTGCGGAAACATTGGCTTCCGTCCTCAATGGTTTTCTCGAACAATTATTGAAAACACCAAACAACTCTCATTTTTTGCCTTATCTTGTGTATTGGGGAATTGTTGCGGCAATGATTATTGCGACAATTTTATTTGCTCACCGATTGTTTTTCCGAAAAATCCGTCTGTGATTTTCGTTGATTCTTTCCGCTTCAAATGACGAAAATACTGTAAACATCTGCGTAAACGGTACTGAAATACTTTAGAATGCAAATTTAAGAGCAACAAAAGTTACAGATGCGTCCATTATCTTTTTTTCATACCGGTAAAACCGCCGTTAATACGATTGATCATATTAGTGACGTTTCTGTCAACTCCGACAACTTCTACTACTTTTTAAGTTCGTTCTACCATATTCCGATAAAGGTGATATACTTAACAAATGAAAGGAGGATGCTATTATGCCCAAACAGGAAGAATCTCACGGAATAACACTGTACACAAAAATGGAATATATGGGGAAACCCATCTCCGCTGAGGAATTTCTCGAAATCGCCCGACAAAATAATGCTCTTCTTACTCCCGAAGAGGCTGAAAAACACCGTCAGGAATTCGCTGAATTTTTGGAACGGTATCAATT
>JAIROD010000880.1 GCA_031257725.1 Planctomycetaceae bacterium
CCTGATGTGTAAATCGTTTGAAAGGGCATTTTTTAACTGGTTACTAACAAACTTTGAGCAAATACCCTTGTGTCTTGATGTCCTACACGGAATTTTTTAGTTAAGGACAAATGGGACACAACAGGGACAAATGGGACGAATGTTTTATAGGGAATCTCACATCATTCAGAATTTATCGAAAGTTAACGGCGTGGGCTTGCCCCGCGTTGTTTGACTTAACCCTAAAACACGGGGTAACCCCCGTCGTTAACTATCAACTATTAATTAATAAATTAATAGGTTGAAAATAAAAAATTGAATTATGAAAGATGTCCTATAGTTTATATCGGTTATTTTGAATTTACTCATTAAAGAGAATAGATAAAATTTAACGTTTTTTCTGATTTTAGGGATTTGTGATTGGGAGCGTTGGGGCATCTCTCATAATTCAATTTTTTATTTTCAACCTATTAATTAATAAATTAATAGTTAACGACGGGGTTTACCCCGTGTTTTAGGGTTAAGCCGAACAACGCGGGGCAAGCCCACGCCGTTAACTTTCGGTAAATGCTGAATTATTGGAGATTCCCCAATTAGTTAACGACAGGGTTACCCGTGTTTGGGGTTAAGTCGAACAACGCGGGGCAAGCCCACGCCGTTAACTTTCGGTAAATGCTGAATGATGAGAGATTCTCCAATTAGTTAACGACGGTGGGTACCCGTTGTTTTGGTGTTAAGTCGAACAACGCGGGGCAAGCCCACGCCGTTAACTTTCGGTAATTCTGAATTATTAGAGATTCTCTATATGTGTTTGATGGCTATTTTACGCACACTGCTTTACGGGACGAGTGTTTTTGATTGACCTTTTTTCTACTTTTCTACTTTTCTACTCAATATGTTGTTTTTACGGGACAGAAACACCACTATTCATCGTGATCAAATGCCCCCCAAATAGGAAATAATCAGTGTCGAAAATATCTACCCGTCATAATATGAATAATCCGTTTCTATAAGGAAAGTCTTCTTATTATTGAGGAGTCTAACCGATCAATACACTCATCAGTCGAAGTTTCGGCTTTTTAGCAACATGGAAGAAAGAGGGATTCAAGGATTGAACAATTAAATGATTAATTAATTAATTAATAAAATATTCCGAAAACCACCAATCCCCTCAATGCAACCATGAACGATGAATTTTATGACGATAACTTACGTACATTCCCCGCTCCGAAATCACTTTTGGATTATGAAGATGTCCCCTTCTTTGGTAGTTTACCCGAACTACTCCGCTCTATCCGATCGACTTTTGGTTTGGAAATAGAGTTTGTCCGTGCAGGCGGGACATTGCCTGATATGATGGCACGGTGTTTCACCATTAAAGTCGAAAATGGGAAATCACCCGGTTGTCTCGCACTCCTTCCGTCAAAACATGTTCGGAATCACTCAATGAATGTTTCGGAAGAAGAGGATTTTCTGATGTCATTGGCGTTGCTGCTCGGCGACGCTTACCGTTGGCAACAGATGTTTCGCAAATATGCCGGTGAACTCGCCTCGCTCCTCCCCGTTCCGGCAACCGATAACAATGAATCACATTTTTCCGAAACACTCTTCACCATCTTGAAAGAAGGCGCGAAAATTTTGGATTGCCACGCCGCTTCGTTTTACATTTTGGAAACCAAAACAAATTCGTTGAAATTGCGTTCTTGTTGGGGGTTACCGGAAGAACGTTTGCTGGATCCTCCGCGTTCTTTACATGATTCGATGGCTGATTTGGAAGCAATTCTTGGGCAAGTGGTCATCTTGAACGAAGATTATCTTTTCGAAGCGTGGGGCGCACCGGAAGATTTTCCAACTGCTGTTTGTGTTCCGGTTTCCTCGCCAATGTCAATTATTGGTACGCTTTGGTTTTTTTCCAATCGGCAACATTGTTTTTCAGAGCATGATCTCCGGTTACTGGAATTTATCACGGGACGGCTTGCCGCTGAAATAGAACGGGCATCGCTACTCCGTGAACTGGAACATTCCCGAAAACTGAAAAATGCATCATAGTTACTCATGTTACGCAGGTACAATTTATTGTTGTAACTATTCAGTAGCGATTCTATTGTTTATCATTAGGTCAAGAATTACAAGGTAGGCGACCATGGGTGAAAACCCTTCGCCGAAAAATTTTCCCCTACGGTTGATCCGGTTTTCCCATTTCCGTCCGCTCTCTGGAGTGGCGGCAGCGTCCTCGCTGCCGAAAAAGTTGAGTCGCCATCCTATTTCCGTTTTCCATCCGCACACAGGTTTTCGGGAGCGGGGACGCTCCCGCCACTGTTGAGTCGGCTATCATCGTATGAGTAAAAACCGTTCGGCGAGCGGTTGCCTACCTCTTAATTATTGACCTGGTGATAAATAATCTCATAAGTTCTTGACTTAGTCGTGTAGATTTGAGACAATTCTAAAACTTATGGCGTAACCGGTCGAAATTCTCGATTGATTACGATCAAACCTGTTTAGAATGTTTAAGGTTTGTCAATGATTACTTTTTTCAAGGAGTTTGGCTATGAAACAATGGTTAGTTTTAACGGGAATGATGATGATGTTGGCGTTTTGTTTTCCGGTGTTGGTCGCGGCACAGGTTTCCGACGAGGAAAAAGCGGAAGGATTTGTTTCCATTTTCAATGGGAACGATCTTTCCGGTTGGGAAGGAAATCCTGATATTTGGCGAGTTCAGGATGGTTCGATTGTTGGTCAGACCACCAGCGAAGGACCGGCAAAATTGACTCACAACACTTTTTTAATCTGGAAGGACGGCAATGTCGATCACTTTGTTTTTCGTGCCGACATCAAACTCACTCCGGGAGGAAATTCCGGATTTCAATACCGAAGTCAGGTAACACCAAATGATAAACCGTATCGCGTCAACGGTTATCAGGCAGACTTTGACGGTTCACACGCTCATTCCGGTATTCTTTACGGTGAAGGATTTGGCGGTATTTTGTGTGAACGCGGTCTTGAAACTGTTATTGAAGCGAATCAGAAGCCGCGAACGGTTCGACGTTTTGCGGAAAACGATGCTCTGAAAAAAGAACTTAAAGTCAACGACTGGAATTCTTATGAAATTACCGCTCAAAACTTTACGTTCACTCATAAAATCAACGGTCAGATTATGAGTATTACAACAGACAACGACAAAGCACATCGTCGTGAAAGCGGAATTTTTGCGATTCAGTCGCATGTTGGTCCGCCGATGAAAGTGGAGATCAAAAATCTCCGGCTGAAACGTTTAGAGAAAACCGCCGACTGAAATCAACTTTGTCTCCAATGTCCCTACATGAAAAACTTTAGGGACATTAGGGACGATCTGGACTGAGGGAACAATAAAATTTTGCTGATTATTTCGGAATTTTGGGGGTAGGCGACCTTTCGCCGAAAGGTCGCATCGGCGTAGCCGATTTGCCTCTGTGAACGGCAGGAAATCAGAACGCAAAACGGTTGGCAATACCAATGAACGTCCGCCCACAGGGGCAAGTCGGCTATCGCCGACGCGATGTTTCAGGCGAAACATCGCCTACCTCTTAATTTCCGACCTAGCCCGCATATTTCATGCCCTTTTTGATACAATTTCATTTATTTTTCGTAACGTGCCTGTTTTTAAGGAGTTGCGGAGAAAAACATGCAAAAACATGGATTTTTGGACGAAAACAGTGTGTTTTTTCTATTTTTTTAACAATAATTTGACCATACTGAAAATTTCAGATTATCCTGAAATATGTGTACAGTGGTGAATTATTCGGGCTAAACCTTTCGCAAGAGCCGCTGGATTCCCAATCGTTTGCTTCCTCTGTGAAGAACTTGGGCAAATATATACGGGAACAGCGATTTTTTGCTCTGTCTCTGTCCACGCATCAGCCGAGGCTACTGCTCTCAACCCCGTTTGCTCAATAAAATCAAGCAAAGGGACACGAAAATTAACATCTCTAGCGATATTATCAGGCGGAAAAACCTGATGGGTGTCATGGTAGTTATGCAACCCAAGAACAATCTGCTTTTGATTGTTGGTGCACTGCATCCGTCTAGCGGCATTACGGGCGGCTTGAACTGCCGGCAACAGAAGAGCGATTAAAACTCCGATAATCGCTATTACCACAAGAAGTTCAACGTGAGTGAATCCCCCCCCCCCCCCCCTGTCTTGCCT
>JAIROD010000662.1 GCA_031257725.1 Planctomycetaceae bacterium
AATTTTCAACAATAACCCTAATTATCAACGTTTCAAAAAGATAATGAGTACCGGTCAACGGGGACATTACATAAAAAATTAAAAAACAAAAAATTAAAAAAAATTAGAAAGTACAGTTAGGAAAATAAGGTTGAAAATAAGGTTTGTTGAAACAATTATCATACGTTTGGGCAAATTCCACTGAAATATCACATCACTTTTATTCTCTTTCACGAAATTTTCGCGTGTTTCGCGTTAAAAAGGTTAAAATAAAATAGACAGTTACCTTTTCCCAACCTCCTTCAACATTCTCCACAACCCATGAACATTGAACCGCCAAGGCGAAGTGCGCCTTCGTCGCCTTGGTGGTAAAGAAATAAAAGTATAAAGTAAAAGTTCACGCCAACGGGACGTTGCCGTTACCGTACTTTTCAAAAAAAAGGAAATAAAGGCGCACGACAATCGATAAGAGTCACACGACAATTGATAAGAGCAACATGACAAAAAATGTAAAATTGGCAATATTTCTATGGAATTTTCACAAGGCAGACTGTGTTTCGCCGAAGGGCTTTCGCCCACCATCATGTTGGCGAAGCCGACTTGAACCGGTGTGCGGACAGAAATGGGAAAACCGGATCAACCGTTGCGGCCTTTCGGCGAAAGGCGTTCACCTACGGTCGCCTACCTCTTGAATCAAACAAAAACAACCAATATCAATGCCGTTTGCGGTATAAACATTGCCAAACTTTCCGTTGTTTTTTTATCCGTCGCTTTTCCGTCAATTTTTAAGTAAAGTTAAAAATAATTTCTTTATTTTATGTAATTCATTACTATTTCTGATGTTAGGTCAAAAAATTGACCCCGAAATCCAAAATTACCTATTTTTCATACTCTATGAGCCTTGTCAATTTTTGGTAATCTGGTACGCTATTGGGGAATATGTTGTAAGAAAATCCGAAATTCAGGTTTTTTTACCCTTTTCAGGATTGTCAAAATACACCATATTGTTATAAATCGTTAGAAAGTGTCCGTTTGAACCTTGTCGAACAACCTTTTTCCACCCCCAATACACCAACAATTATTACGCGGGAGTTTCCATGAAATTCAATGCCGATGAAATCGCTTCTGTTATTCAGAAGGAAATCGAACAATACGAACAAAAAATTGATGTCCGTGAAGTCGGACGTGTTTTGGAAGTTGGCGATGGTATCGCCCAAATCTATGGTCTTTCCGGAATCATGGCAGGGGAAATGATCGAATTTCCCAACAGCGTCATGGGGCTTGCCTTCAATCTCGAAGAAAACTCGGTCGGAGCGATTATTCTTGGCGATTACCTCAAACTTCACGAAGGCGATGAAGCCAAAACTACCGGTAAACTTTTGTCTGTACCGGTTGGCGATGCGGTTTTGGGACGAGTTCTCGATCCGCTCGGTAATCCGCTGGACGGCAAAGGTCCCATCATCACCAATACCTTCCGTGAAGTCGAAAGTATCGCACCGGGAATCGCCGACCGTCAACCGGTTCGGGAATCCCTCGCAACCGGTATCAAAGCAATCGACGCAATGACTCCAATCGGACGCGGTCAACGTGAACTCATTATCGGCGACCGAAAAACCGGTAAAACCGCTATCTGTATTGATACTATTATCAATCAAAAAGAAACAGGCGTAAAATGCTTCTATGTCGCCGTCGGACAAAAAGATTCCACCGTCGCCGGTATTATCGAAACATTAAGAGAGTACGGCGCAATGGATTATACCACTGTTATTGTTGCCGGCGCAAGCTCTCCCGCTCCATTGCAATATATCGCTCCGTATGCCGGTTGTGCGATGGCGGAATACTTCATGTATAACGGTCAACACACTTTGGTTGTTTACGACGATTTGTCCAAACAAGCAACCGCTTATCGTCAAATTTCATTGTTAATGCGTCGTCCGCCCGGACGTGAAGCGTTTCCGGGTGACATTTTCTACTGTCATAGCCGCCTCCTAGAACGATCCGCAAAATTGTCAAAAGAACTTGGCGGCGGTAGTTTGACGGCATTACCGATTGTTGAAACGTTGGAAGGTGAAGTTTCCGCATATATTCCGACAAACGTGATTTCAATTACCGACGGGCAAATTTATCTCCAACCGGATTTATTTTTCAGAGGTCAACGTCCGGCGATGAATGTTGGTATTTCGGTGAGCCGTGTCGGAGGTTCAGCGCAAATTCCGGCAATGAAGCAAGTTGCGGGTGGTATGCGGCTCGATATGGCAGCGTTCCGCGAACTCGAGGCTTTCGCCCAACTCGGCACCGACCTTGATGCCGCAACTCAAGCCCGACTCGATAGAGGTTACCGAATTAACGAACTCATCAAACAAGGTCTCTGCAAACCAATGCACGTTATCGATCAAGTCTTCGTGATTTACGCAGGAACTCACGGGTTCATCGATAAAGTTAAAGTAAATGATGTGTTGAGATGGGAAAACGAATTTCTTTCATTTCTCCATA
Source organism: Planctomycetaceae bacterium (assembly GCA_031257725.1). Lineage (GTDB taxonomy): Bacteria > Planctomycetota > Planctomycetia > Pirellulales > Thermoguttaceae > WRKP01. The sequence continues at coordinate 2,473 of JAIROD010000662.1, forward strand.
GTTCACACAAAAATGTTTGGCAAAATCTAAACGAAAAGAAAAAACTCGACAACGAAATCACCACCGAAATGGATAATGTCCTCGAAACTTTCAACAGATCATTCGTGTAATTTTGTTGAAAAAATGTAACTCCTTTAACCTAGAAACACAAGAAATTACTTCGCTTAACGCAGAACCAGATTAAGTAAATGTACTGCGCATTGCGTTAAGCGAATCACTCCAAAATAATCAAAAATTGCAGGAATTATGCCAACAGAATTAGGAGAATAAGAATTATGCAAAAGATAATTATGCCAAAGATCGAAATTAAAAATTTTGGACCCATTAAAGATGTTACTTTTGGCATCAAAGATTATACGGTTTTCATCGGACCGCAAGCATCAGGGAAAAGTACAATCGTAAAATTATTTTATTATTTCAGAAAATTTAATACTGATTTTGTCAGATTACTTTCTCTTCCGCTTGGTTTCAAAACGTCGGTAGATCAACTGGATATTTCTCATACTTTACAACAACTTGTTTGTAAAACTTTTCATGATTATTGGGAACATAAAGCATTTTTTATACAGGATTTTAATATTACGTACAACTATAGCAATCAGACGTACATTAAACTGATTTGTAAAAACAAAGAACTTTATGCGGAGTATTCGACGGACATCATCAAATTATTTGAAGAATCAAGGCAACATCTCATGAATTTTAGAAAACAGGGGAAATTAAAGCCGGAATACTATGATAGTCCGATGATTGTAGCGTATCACAACGAACTTCGTGATAAAGCCAACAAGTTTTTTGGAAATTGGAACATGAAATATATACCAGCCGGACGGCATGTTTTTCCAATACTGAAAGATCAACCGGTTTTTATAAAGGATAAATTTGTACGAAATTTTTCTCCTGAAATCAATTACATTAAATCCGAATGGGAAAATACCCCAAAAAATAATTCATCACTAATTACGAAACAAAAACAAATTGAATTAGTACAATTAATTCTTAAAGGCAGTTATTCAATTAGTGGAGATGAGGATGGAATTATGCCTTCTGATTTTAATGAAGTCATACCGCTTGTGTATGCTTCTTCCGGTCAGCAAGAATCATTATGGGTGTTATTGTCGATTTTGAATACTTTTTTTTCGGAAGAAAAATATTGTTATATTATTGAAGAACCGGAAGCTCATCTATTTCCCGAAGCCCAAAGAAATATAATGCATTTGTTGACTTATTATGTCAACAACAAATGCGGAAATCAACTCATGATTACCACTCACAGCCCTTATATCCTCACTCCGTTGAATAATTTACTTCAAGCCTATTTGTTGGGGCAAAATAAATCGAAGCACGATAATGTTTCAAAAATTATTGATCCGAAGATTTGGATCAATCCTGATCATTTTGAATGTTATTATGTTGACAATGGAAATATTGAGTCCATCGTTGATAGTGAAGTCAAGATGATGAATCTTGAAAAACTCGATAATGCTTCACGCATTGGAAATGACGAATACGATAAATTATCGGAGCTGGAGGATTAATCAAAATGTTTACCAAAGAAAATTTGTACAAGAATACGGAAAACCTTGATACAAATGGCAACGTACGAATTGACATGACTATTGTTTGTAAGGAAAGAAACTCTGAATACCGATACCATAATCGTTTACAAAAACATGTTGCCAAAATCAAAATTGACGGCGGTTTGATTTCAAATGACCAAGAACGATGCGATTGGTTGCTTATCAATTGGGATGATGGAATCTTGTTTTTTATTGAACTTAAGGGAAGTGATTTATGGAAAGCCGTTTCTCAAATTCAAACGACAATCGACACCGTTAAGACTAATATGCTTCAACAATTTTCTTTCAAAAATATTAATGTTCGGATTATTTTGAGCAAGAATCAACGTCCCGACTACAAAAACGATGCCCGATACAAAAAACTTGAACAACTAATAAAAGAAAAGATCGGTAATATCAGAAACGGTAATATCAGAATTGAAAGCCGGCAAATGCAAGAGAATTGTTAGTTAAGATAATGATGTTGATGTTGTTTTTTATACTTTTTACACTAAAAATTCGTTTTTTAAAAACAGAAAATATTACGTTTTTTTGAAGGAGAGGAGATCAATAAAATGAAACTTTCAAAATAACTGAATAAATAAAACCACTTTACCATTTTTTTCAACCAACACCGTCAATATAATACGGTACAAACATAACAAACAAAATCATGGCAACAACAAAAAATTTAGATACAAAAATCGTTCAACGGGCAATCCGGCAGCGGATTAATTCGATAGAGGATCAGGACACGCTCAACGCTATTTTGACCTTAACTGAAAAATGTTACATTCCTAAACCACTGACAGCAACGCAATTACGGGACATCGAAATCAGCAGACAACAATTGACCGACGGATTGGGAATCTCCCATAAAGATGCCATGAAAGTGATCGATCCGGAATTTCAAGACGAGGACGAAGACAATGAAAATTAAATAGTCTCCGTTGGCATTATCGCAGCTGGACGAAATCACAAAGTATTACACAAAACGAAATCAGTCCAGCACGTACAGTAAAAAAATGAGACAAAATGTACATGAGACGATTCGTATCATTCGACGTAACCCATTTTTCGGTGAATTGATATCAGACAATTGTCGTCAATTATCAATAGGAAATTTTGTGTTGATTTACCAGATTCAAGATAATTTAATACAAATACTCTCATTTCACGATGGTCGGCAAAATATAGACAATTGGAAAATAAAATGATAGAGGCAAAATTGATTTTAAAATAGAACAAAGCGTTATTGAAACTACTAAACAATGCGTCAAAAGGAATGATCGTAATTTTTTAAAAACAGAAAACATAAAATTTACGGAAATTTATATTTTCCTTTTTTGGAGATAAATAAAATGAAACTTTGTAAAATAACGGTTTTAAAAAGATATTTTGATGAAGAATTGGCAAAAGAATACGGAGTCTGCGGTCTAGGTAAATGCCCAATGCATGCTGAAGGACAAGTTTATTATGCCGATTACGCAAAGCCGGAACATTTTTGTGACGAAGCATGGAAAGCGATTTATCAATACGTTTTTGCATTATCACATGGTTGTGAGATTATGTTTTATGGTGATTGGATTGATAAGCCCGGAATAGCAATATGTAGCTGTAATGACGGATTACGACCTGTTATTTTTAAAATTGAAAGAACCGATAAAGAAGCAACTATCAACTATATTCCTAACAATAACTAATATTGCAAAATAAATTAAAATTGAAATCATGTCAGCGGATAAATTATTATCGATCAGAGAAGCCAGCGAATGGGC
>JAIROD010000014.1 GCA_031257725.1 Planctomycetaceae bacterium
ACGGCACAAAGTAATCATTCCGGCGGAGTTAATACCGGTCGTCTTGACGGTTCTGTTTCTTTTGTTGGGAATAGTGTTGATACGGGCGGTTTGCCGGATGCTAAACAAGGTAAAAACCTTGTCGGACCGAGTCCATACGGTGTTTGGGGAGCAATGGGAACACCCAACGGCGGTGAAAACACATCGCTTTAACACTGAACGGTAACAGTTTTCCCCACCATACCATTTTTGGGGGAAAAATTATTTCATTTTCAACTTTTTACTTTACGATAAATTTATGCGAAAGATTTTGATTATTGTTTTGATATTTGTCGCCGGTTGTTCAACAAACGATAAGCCGGCGGACTTACCACCGCTTTATCCTTGCACAATCATCATAACACAGGACAATTCACCGATTGCAGAAGCAGCGGTCGAACTCGTACCGGTTGATTCTGTCAATGCGAAATACCGACCGGCGGCAATTACCGGTGAGGACGGCAAAGTGTCGATGACAACCTACGGTTTTTCGGGAGTACCGATTGGCAAGTACAAGGTTATTGTTTCGAAAGACATACTGGATGATTTGGTGTATGCCGACAATCCTTCGACAGGACAAAAAGAAGTTGTCCGTTTCAAAAAATACCGGACGGTTGAACCACAATATTCGTCTGTGGATACTACGCCCCACGAAATTGAAATTACCGGCAAAAAGAAAAAAGAACCGTATATTTTCGATGTCGGTAAAACAATCAAGACTCTGATTTCGTCTCCATAAGAAATGGAACACGGCTTGTAACCATTTACGTTACCTGTCTTGAGTATCAACTCAAGGGAATCTCTAATAATTCAGAATTTACTGAAAGTTAACGACGGGGTTTACCCCATGTTTTTAGGTTAAGCCTAACAACGCGGGGCAAGCCCACGCCGTTAACTTTCGATAATTTCTGAATGTTGAGAGATTCCCAATAGTTAACGACGGGGATTACCCCGTGTTTTAGGGTTAAGTCGAACAACGCGGGGCAAGCCCACACCGTTAACTATTAATTAATTGGTTGAAAATAAAAAATTGAATTATTAGAGATGCCTTGTTAAATATAGACAGATACTTTTCCGGCATCGCCTGAAAACCGCTTGTCAAAAATGGAAATTCATGTATGATGAACACCTTGCATTTGAAAATTCGTTTCTTGAACATGGAAAAGTATAGAATATCAGAATATTACGAAAAAGAGATTCCCTACTGAAATTCGTGTCGTTCCGTGTTCAAAATAATCCTAAAATAAAACACCCAATTCTAACAGACAAAGAGTTGTCTATGACAAAACATTCGGAACTTAAACTGAGTAAGCGGGATATTCAAACACTGGAAAATCTTGCGAATATGGCGAATTTTGTTATCAAACAAGCGAAACAAAAAAAAGATCCGGCGGTTGATATTCCGGTTCGTGCGTTGTCGAATGTCAGCTTCAACGACCGGAAACGAATCATCGAAATGGGTAAACGCAAATCACAACGCCAACTCTTCAATCTGTCACAAGCCAAAAGTTTTATGCAAACAATGCTTGTTGCCAGCGGGACAAAACAACTCATCGAACAAGGAAAATCAACAAGTATCAGAGGTCTGTACTATCTCCTTAAACATACAATCGCCGGCATTAAAGAAGAAACATTCAACGAACAAAGTGAATGTGATACGATTATCGAAGATATTGAAGTTCTGCTCAATTCTCTGCGTGAAGAGCTTCATCTTGCTGCGGAAAATAAAGGAAATATGGTTGGCAATATTACGATTGTCGATAAAGGCGATGAAATTGACTGTACCCGCATGGGAAGCGGCGGTTACGGTATTCCGTCCATTGTCGAACCCAATATCATTCAGTTCAAAAAATGTACCGCAACCTTTGTTCTCCATGTCGAAAAAGGTACGGTCTGGCAACGTTTTAACGAAGATAAATTCTGGAAAAAATATCATTGCATTTTAACACACGGCGGAGGTCAACCGCCGCGCGGTGTCAGGAGATTGTTGTATCGGCTGCACAACGAATTAAAGTTACCGGTTTACTGTCTTCTCGATAACGATCCGTGGGGATATTATATTTACAGTGTCATTAAGCAAGGTTCCATCAATCTGGCGTTTGAATCACAGCGAATGGCTATTCCCAACGCAAAATTTCTCGGATTACGCAGTATTGATTTTGCCCGATGCAAACTCTCCGACAGTGTGAAAATCTCTCTCAACGATCAAGACCGAAAACGCGCGAAACAGATTGCGGAATATCCGTGGTTTATTAAGAAAAAAGCGTGGCAAAAAGAAATCGAAACAATGCTCGCCAACGGGTTCAAACTCGAAGTGGAAGCGTTAACCAATCGTGATATCAGTTTCGTTACCGAGCAATATGTTCCGCAACGGCTCAAAGAAGCAAATTTTCTTGACTAATTTTTTTAACTAATCATTCCGGGGTACCTCTAATAATTCAATTTTTTATTTTCTGCCTATTAATTAATAAATTAATAAATTAATAGTTAACGACGGAGTTTACCCCGTGTTTTAGGGTTAAGTTGAACAACGCGGGCAAGCCCACGCCGTTAACTTACGGTAAATTCTGAATTATTAGAGATGTACGGCAGTATAACCATGACGCAATCCCAAAAGTTTTTTCGCAACCTTCCGGTTGCGGCTCTGAATACGTAGGGACATTTTCGGGTAGGGACATTAAGAACGATAAAGACTGTAACTGTCTATTTTATAATCAATCCGTTTTCTCATCATTCCTGTACCAATTGCATTTGGTTTGAATGATTCTA
>JAIROD010000059.1 GCA_031257725.1 Planctomycetaceae bacterium
GAGTGTGGAGAACATCGCCCCAAAACGACAAATGCTCCCATTATGAGAGTGTGGAGTATTTTAAAAAATAAAAAATTCTTTCAAAAAGAAAAAAACCTGTTGACAATTTATTCGGTTCCATGTAAACTGCGAAACTCATGCAAAATTGCGAGACATTTTTTTCTTGCCGTGTTGTTTTTCGGCAATGTTTCGCGGTTATTTCAATGAAACCTTGTAAAATAAGGAGATTGACAATGAAAATTGTAATGATGTGTTTGGTTGGGATTTTGGCGTTTTTCTTTGAAAAATGCCAAATGTTAAAATGGGCAAGACAGGGGGGGGGGGGCTAGATGTAGAGAAAAGGAAAGAATTGAGAGTGAAAAGTGTTCGGTTTTCCAGCGGTTTTCCGCAAAATTCCCGCCTCTTTCCAATGCTTTACGGTTCGGCTTTACATTGGTCGAACTTCTTGTGGTGATTGCGATTATCGGCGTGTTAATCGCTCTTCTGTTGCCTGCCGTGCAAGCCGCCCGCGAAGCGGCAAGACGTTCACAATGCAGCAACAACCTCAAACAAATCGGGATCGCCGTTCACAACTTTCACAGTACCCAAAACGGCATTCCGCCGGCTGTTGCAGGGTGGTCAATACGGACAGTATGGGCGCAACCCAACAACATAACTCATCCCATCAAATTGAGTTTTTCGTTCTTCGCCGTGATTCTACCGTATATCGAACAGGCATCACTCTATGACACGCTTGATGAAAAACTCAACATAAACAATATGAGTACTGCACAAACTTGGTGGGACAGTTTGGGTGATGCCGGAAAACAGCAGTTCATATTTAACGGTTACCTTTGCCCGTCAAGACGCGGCAGCGGAAAGGTGTTGAATCAGATTTATCCGGGCGGAACCGGTGACGAAGTTGGAGCAGGAACATATCACGATTACGCAATGCCGGTTTTTTTAATTGAGACATCCCCTCCATCAGGTACTACCGGTGTACCGACATACGGTCAGTGGTGGGAATGGGGTAAAAATAATGACAGTTCCCACGAGTACAAAGAGCGTCCGTCAGTGTACTGCGGTCCGCTACGTCCGGGATTGGTGAACGGTTCCACGTGGGAAGTGCGCGACACGTTTGCTTGGTGGGAAGACGGAACAAGTAATCAATTTGTTCTTGGAGAAAAACATATTCCGTCAAACCGGTTGGGGTTTTACGGGGCGGATCGTAAGTATTCCGGTGATAATCAATGGATTTTTCATACGGGCGGCAACGGCAGCAAGGTCTCGCTTGCCCGCGGTGCCACAACAAGTTATAGTTTTAAGCCAATTGCAAGAAGTTCGGAGGAGTATTCCGATGATACTTATGGTCCCGGTCTGGGTGACGCATGGACGAATCGAAACCTATGTTATCAATTCGGAAGTTATCACTCTGGAATTTGCAATTTTCTATTGGGCGATGGTTCGGTTCGGGCGGTTCCGGTAACGTGTCCTACCGGAACAATTAACGCATTTGTTCGTGTGAATGATGGTGCCGTAGTAACTCTGCCGTGAAAGGAGGAAAATTACAATGAGACATTTGACTATTGTTGTTACGTTTGTCGTTGCGCTGCTTTGTATCGCCGGTTGTTCAGGCAATGTCGGCTTGAGCGGCAGGGTGTCGTTTCCGGACGGTTCACCGCTGACTGTCGGCGAAGTGTATTTCGAAACAGATACTTTTCTGGCTCATGGTTCCATTGGGAAGGACGGGCGATATGTACTCGGTTCGTTGGGTGAGAAAGACGGTTTGCCGCCGGGTACTTACCGAGTGTCAATTGTCGGTGCGATGGAAGGTGAAAGTCGTGAGACTGCCAGATATCTGATAGACGAAAAGTATAAAGACGGAAGGACAAGCGGTTTGACCTGTACCGTTAGCGGCAGCACAACGTTTGATATAACGGTAACAAAACCGGAAGTGAAGAAAAAGTGAATTCAAACACAAAAGGTAATCTTTTGTCGAAAGGTAACTGTTTATTTGTATCTATTCACACGATTGGATGTTTTACATTTTGCGGTTGATTTATAACAACCGAACAACGCTTACGGCGTTAAATCAAACCGATACGTAACATGAGTCATTAAGGAAAAACTTTATTTCAATTTCGATTTTATGAATTACGCAACAGAATCACTCAGAAAACATTACGAATGGAAGGGAAAAATCGAGGTTGTTTGCCGAGTTCCTCTTGACAACCGCGATGATTTATCGCTTGCTTACACTCCCGGAGTTGCCGAACCTTGTCTGGCTATTCAACAGGATGTCAATAAAAGTTATGATTTAACGCGTCGCAGTAATCTTGTTGCGGTTATTACTGACGGCACCGCCGTTTTGGGACTCGGCGATATTGGTGCAGAAGCGGGCATGCCGGTTATGGAGGGAAAATGCGCTTTGTTCAAAACATTCGGAAATGTCGATGCGGTTCCGCTTTGTATTCGTTCCAAAAATGTTGATGAAATTGTCCGAACCGTTCAATTACTTGCGGGCAGTTTTGGTGGAATCAATCTCGAAGATATTTCCGCGCCCCGATGTTTTGAAATTGAACGAAAATTAAAAGCATGTTGTGATATTCCCGTTTTTCATGACGATCAACACGGTACGGCGGTTGTTACGTTGGCGGCGATGTTCAACGCTCTCAAAATAACCGGTAAAAAGTTGGAAAATGTTACGGTGGTAACCAGTGGAGCCGGAGCTGCCGGTATTGCGATTATCCGGCTTTTGATTTCATTAGGACTTCAAGAGGTTGTTCTTTGTGACCGGCGGGGAGCGATTTATCGCGGACGTGATTACTTAAATTCAGAAAAAACCGAAATGGCGGAAATGACCAATCGGCAAGGTAAAAAGGGTTCTTTAGCGGAAGTTCTTTGCGGTGCGGACATTTTTATCGGTGTTTCCGCCCCGAACTGTGTAACAGAATCAATGGTCAAAAGTATGAACAAAAAACCAATCATTTTTGCAATGGCTAATCCTGTACCGGAAATAATGCCGGAAAAAGCCCATGCGGTTGGAGCTTGTGTTGTGGGAACCGGTCGAAGTGATTTTCCCAATCAGATTAACAATGTTCTTGCCTTTCCGGGAATTTTTCGTGGTGCGTTGGATGTTCGGGCAAGCGATATCAATGATGAAATGAAAATTGCTGCCGCTCACGCGATTGCGAATCGTGTTTCCGAACAAGAGTTGAGTCCGGAATACATTATTCCGAGTCCGCTTGATCATGGTGTGGCTCAGGCGGTGGCTCAAGCCGTCGCTCAAGCCGCAAAAATCAGCGGTGTTGCACGAATTTAGCAGAAAAGAAACGTAAAATGGTCTATTACGTCAATCAAATAAAAGAACAAAAATTCTACCCGTTGACAGTATAAATCCGCTTGCGAAACTTTCCACGTTCCACTATTTATCTATACCACTACGGAAATACGCCGTCCATTTTAAACACGAAACACACGAAAATTTTTGTTGTCCTTTTCTTATAATTTCGTGTATTTCGTGTTAAAAAAGGTTAAAACAGAATGTCTATTTTTTTATTAACCCCATCGCGGCGAAACTGCAACCAAAGCCGAATTTTGACGTGTGAGGAGTATAAACTGTTTTATCAACGAGAAATGGAACGTCCTTTTCGTGGGACTTCAATGATCATTGGTTGCACATCACATTCGATTCCGGCGATTCGTA
>JAIROD010000106.1 GCA_031257725.1 Planctomycetaceae bacterium
TTCGGTTCTTCACTGAAACAAAATGTTGCAGAAAAAACAGTCAGCAACGCAGTCATTAAAAAAGTTTTCATTGTCATTGTAACTCCAATTGTTAAATGTGTTAAGTTAAAAGGGACATTAAGGACAAAATGGACTTGTTAAGACATGATGAATGATCAACACTGTCTCAAAAGTCAAAATTTCAAATGTGAGGAGTACGCCGGTTTTGTTACCCATTATGATGTCTCTTGCCATTATATGAAATTCCGAAACTTGATACAACACACCCGTAGAAAAGCAATTATTTTTCCACGTCAAATGTTTCTTCAACCGGCGCATCCGGTTTGATTTCCACTTTGAGCGGCGTTTGCGACATATCGGAATATTTTTTCGGAACAATCGGCGGACGTTTTGCCGCTTCCGCGTCAAGTTTTGCGACGTGCGCTTGACGTGCCATGTAATCGAGTTTTTCTAATTCTTCGGGCGGCATCGGGTCTTTGAGCGGCGGTAACGATTTGTTGATTGTTACTTTGAACGTCCCTTCCGGTGCGCCGGGTTCGGTGAAATTCGTGTAAGACGTGTGAATCACTGCCACGCCTTGTGCGTCGGTTGTTGCGCCGATTGCCCAGTTGCCGCCCGAACCTGTCATTGGCGTTAGTATCACCATTGCACCTTCGAGAGGCGTTCCGCCTTTTGTTACTTTAATTGTGCAGGGATAAACTTTGGGCCATCCCTCCGGCAACTTTTTTCCACAGCCGGAAAATAACGAAATAAGTAACGCAAATAATATAATGTTGTAGTTTTTTTTCATGTTGGTTTTATGTTTGTTAAAGATAGGGCATCTCTAATAATTCAATTTTTTATTTTCTGCCCATTTGTTAACGACGGGGTTTACCCCGTGTTTTAGGGTTAAGTCGAGCAACGCGGGGCAAGCCCACGCCGTTAACTTTCGGTAAATTCTGAATTATTAGAGGTTCCCGATTGTTATTAGTTTTTGCAAGTAAAAAGCAACAAATCCCTAAAGTCCCAATTGTTTCTTGAAGCCTCAGGGACACGAGGGACAAAATGGACTTTAGGGATATGGACAGGAATTGTTTCTGGGGACTTCGAAAGCTGCTCTCTCAAAAATCTCTCCTGTCCCCAAAGTCCCTTGTGTCCCTCATGTCCCTTTTTTGAGGAAAGCCGAATTTTAAAGGGTGAGGTTTCTACTTATCGTTGAAATTCATCACGGTGCGGCGACCGATTCACCGCCACAGATAGTTCCGAGCGCACCCCAGATTCCATACGGCGATCCGCCGGAAAGCGTTGTAGGACGAACAGCCGACAAATCCGTTTGAATCGTATCGGAAATAAAATGTGTTGAACCATCGCAATACGCCGCATTGACTCCGCCGGAGTGATAACTGGAAGCATTGACCATCGCGTGAAAACGTCCTTGATCATTGTTAATTAAACAGTGCGGACCATTCGGCGGCATTGCTGTAATAAAACCGGTTGCAATTGTTTCTTGCCAAACAAAAGTACAACCACGATATGCCGCGTTGTCTGCCGGAGGATTAGCATCCATCGTTGTTGTTCGGACGGTAGCGGTGCTGATATATTGCGTTCTATCGCCGGATGTTCCAAAAGCCGCCGTTAAACAGAGTTGAGGCGTGTCGGTATTATTATTTCCGGCAATCACCAAACCGCCGCTTTTCGGGCTGCGTGATCCCGCCTGATCAATAACGCCGGTTTCGCTGAGTGCGATTGTGTTGGACGTTCCGTCGTTAATCGCAGCGAATGCGCAAAAACGCATTCGTTGACCAAAAACACCGCGTGTGGAATCGGTAAACGTACTATTGGGCCAATTCCCGCCACATTCCCGCGCAAAATGAATAGAATCTCCCCAGTTCAAAACATAATTACACGTTTGATGCTGATTGAACGGACCAATTCCTTTCGTGTTTCCATCGGAGGGACAGGAAAATCCGGGACAGTTGCTGTACGCCTCATGACGATGCTTGAATCCCGGATGGGCTGCCATAATTTGTTCGTACCTTGCGGTTTGTTCCAAAAATGGAAGCGTAATGACATAGGCGGAAAGTGCTTGCCACTCATTTGCCGCCGGTATCCCGTTTGTTCCCGGAAATGCTTTGTGCGAGTCTTCGTAATTGAACATCGCAAGCATGATTTGTTTGAGATTGTTTTGACACTGCATTCGTCTTGCCGCTTCACGCGCGGCTTGCACGGCGGGCAACAGAAGTGCGATTAGCACGCCGATAATCGCAATCACCACAAGAAGTTCGACTAAGGTAAAGCCAAACGGTGAAGAACGTAAAAGAGTTGAGAATTTTGCTGAATTGTGTTGGAAAAACGGATATTTTCCGCTCTTCGTTCTTAACTTTCCTCTACAGATAGCCCCCCCCCCCTGTCTTGCCCATTTTAACATTTGGCATTTTTCAAAGAAGAACGCCAAAATCCCAACCAAACACATCATTACATTTTTCATTGTCAATCTCCTTATTTTATAAGGTTTCATTGAAATAACCGCGAAACATTGCCGAAAAACAACACGGCAAGAAAAAAA
>JAIROD010000160.1 GCA_031257725.1 Planctomycetaceae bacterium
AAAGTGCCGTTGATAAATAATTCAAAAAATACAAGATATTTTGTTGTGAAATCATGTGTTCTGTTACGAAGTTACAATCTCCGCCGATGGTCAGTGTGTGTACGACCACATACAACGCAGAGTCTTACATTCGGCAAACGGTGGACGGCGTATTGATGCAGAAAACCAATTTTGATTTTGAATATGTTATTGCCGATGATGCCTCGCACGACCGGACTGCCGATCTGATTCAGGATTACGCCGCACGTTATCCCAAAATCATTCGTTTTCGCCGTAACGAAAAAAATATGGGGTTGAACGCTAATTTTATGAAAACAATGCTTGAATGTCAGGGTAAATACATTGCCCTGCTTGACGGAGACGATTACTGGACGGATACGAACAAGTTACAATTACAAGTTGATTTTATGGAATCGCATCAGGAATGCGCGTTTTGCAGTACCGCGAGTCAAGTTTATAATCAGGACAGTAACGAATTGGTTCCCGGTCATCCCGAACTTCCGATTGACGATGATTCAGTACGTTATTTTGGAATTGAGGAGATGTATCAACCGTTTCCGTTTTGGATTCCGACTCATAGTATTTTGCTCCGTCGGGACTATGTTGAATTTCCCGCATGGTTTATCAACGCCGTTTTTGTTGACAGAGCGTTACGGTTAATTTTGACGTTAAAAGGCAACGCCGCCTATCTTAATCGTACAACATGCGTTTACCGGAAACACGGTTCAAATGTTTCAAAAAATATAACCTATCGGACAATCCGGCGTTACGCCGAACTTTATCGAAACGTTTATCTTTATTCCGGTAAAAAGTATTACAAAACAGCGCGAGGGGCAGTGAATGAGGCGATTTATGCGGAACGTTTGGCGATCCGAAAAGAATTATGCGGTTGGAAAAAGATTAAAGCCCTTTGTTCCAATACATTGTTTGCATTCCGTGAATTTCGAATTATTTCACCGAAAGATATTTTGCGATTTCCGTACTATTTTTTATTTGCCGGTGATTTTGCCGATTGGTTGCGTTGTGCTGTAACCGTCTATTTTAATTTTTATTAGTCCTGCAAGGACATTTCCAATGTAGCCGTGTGTGCGGTGTACTCACCGTACACACGGAAAAATAACAGGATTATCATTTTTACCATGTTGTTCCGTTGGTATGGCGTTATTCTGATAAAAACATTGATTCCCTATCGTGACAACGCAAAACCAACGGCTAGCTTGGAAACATCCCGCCGGGATGTAAAAAACTGCTCTGAAATATGACAAAAAATTAAAATAGACCGTTACAACGAAAGCCCTGAAAGGGCGATAGGCTCATTTTCTCAATTCGTTTTGTTATATAAATTGACTTACAAAATGATGATTTTTGATGTTTCCCTCTCGTTAGGCTTGCGCCCTTTCAGGGCTTTTTTTATGTTGGGTTAAAACGACGATTGAAAACTCCACTGAATAGTTACCAAAATTTCATTCTTCGGCTTCTTTAAGAACTTCTCTTATTTCGTCATCATAAGCAAGATCCTGCGGAGTCTCGTCGTCATCATTTTTTGCGTTGACTTTTGCCCCTTTTTTGATCAGATACTTCACAATTATAAGGGCATCATCTCCGGTTCCTTTCGCAGCAATGTGTAACGGAGTATTGCCGTCATCATCTTTCGTGTTGATATCGGCGCCTTTATCTATCAGGATTTTAGTCATTGTAAAGCTGCCGGTCCATCTGACTGCTTTATGTAGTGGAGTTTGACCGTCATCATTTTTTGCATTTACATTTGCTCCCCAATCAATCGCTCTTTGTGCTTGTACTACATCATCATCCCAATTAGCGGCAAAGAGACTCGCATTGACGTACTGAACATGATAGCAGGCATTCAATCCGAATGTAACAACAAATGTACTAATAACCACAAGAATAGTGGCAACCGTTGTTTTGATTCCCCAGAGGCGTTGTTGTTTTGCGAGTTTCAATTTTTCCGGCGCAATGGCGATGAAATTATTTTTCAGTCTATATTCCTGAATTGCGTCCGCCACGCGGGCAAGTGAAAATGTGAATAAAATCCAAAGCAATTCATTTATAAGAACTATATAACCAATGAAAGGAATTATCGATAAAATAACTAAAATACAGATTGTAATCGGCAATCCAACACTAACAGGTTTAACATGAGTCAAACCGAATCTGTTGCGATATTGATTCATATCCTTGGCAAGACCAACTGTTGCAACAAACATCCAATAAAAATTAAAGAGCGGGACAAACATTAATCCAACCGCCATTCCGGGACTGGATCGCGGGTTCCCTTCACGCAGTATTGCCCAGCAACGATATATCAGTACGAAAATTAAAATACATCTTACCATATACGTCAACACTCCCAATATAATAAATATCACGCATGGAACGATAACCTTTTCAACGGGATCAACATCAAAATAAATCGGTTCTATCATGCCGAGAATCAACATTGCCGCAATGACAAGCGGTAAAAACGCAAACAAGGTTATTCGTTTCGCAAGTAACCTGAATGAATCGGGCCAATAGACGGTGTGGTACGGGTCATGGAATTTTGAAGTGTTTGGTGTGATTGGCGGATGATTTTTGTTTTCGTTTTCAGACACTTGCTGTCCTAAACCACAACCGCAATTATCACAAAATTTTGCATCGGGTTGAACAACTTCATTTCCGCAGTTGTTACAATACATTTTTTTGTTTTCTTATGTTAAAGGTTCATTTGATGAAAAGAGAAAATCTACAAATAGGAGAATTCTCTACGGACTCTGTTAATAAAAATGGAGTAACTGTCTATTTTGTTTTTTTTGTTTTTTAACACGAAACACATGAAATTTCACGAAAAGGTTTTTTTTAGTAATATATCATTGGAATTTTTCGGAGATTGTAGTTTATTTTTTACCACCCCTGCCCCCTCCGAAGGAGGGGAATCATTCCCCTCCTTCGGAGGGGCTAGGGGGGGGGCATTCGGAGGAAACGACTGAATAGTTAAAAAAAAATATTTCACTGATATATTACTTTTTTTATGTAATTTTTCGTGTGTTTCGTGTATTTCGTGTTAAAAAACAAAAAAAACAGTTACGTTTGATTATGTTCATGCTACTAAGGTTGTTTTAAAAAATGGTTCGGAAAAATCATTCAATCTCGAAAGAAATATTTTCAAGATTCCGTTTGAGTTCGGTACTTGGCAAAAAAAACAGTTTTACTCCTTTGACAATTCGTTTAGGACAATGGCGGTTCCAACTACAAATACTATAGTATTGACTTGCGATTTTAATTTTTGCCAATTTTGATTGATATAAGTTGCAACAAATTTTGGGTTGCTACCATCTTCATCAACCGTGAGGGTGCCATCACATTCATAATGCCTATCTGGATGCCATAAACCATCAAAATGGATTTCCATTTTGATTTCAAATTCACTGGTATGTCGGTTCAATTCATAATCGGTAACCTCTACCCGAAAATTGTGTCCTCCAAATCCAAGAGTAACAGCATCATATAATTGTTCTGCCGCTCCTTTGGCATATCTTTTTGCCAGAGATTTCAAGCGGGCAGAATTGAGACGTTCGTTTTCTTTGCGTTCCCTTTCCGCGCGGATTTCTCTTTCTTTGCGTTCCTCTTCCGCGCGGACTTCCCTTTCTCTTTCAAGTTTAAGTTTTTCCGCCTCTAATTCCGCTTCGGCACGTTCTTTTTCCAAGCGGGCAGTAGTATCGTTAAATTGGTCACAGCCAACGGACCAAAACAGGATAACAAACGACAGGGTAATGAGTAGTTTTTTCATTGTTTTTCCTCCAAAATTTTTTTGTTATTGGATTGAGTAAATGTAACGAGGTTTATTGACATCATAATTTTTGTAACTATTCGGTCAAATTTTGTCATTTATTTTTTTACTGCGAAACACGCAAAAGTTCACGAAAAGTTAGTTTTTTATTATTTCGCACTCATTTTGCGTCTTTCGCGGTAAAATAAAAAAACAAAAATCATTCAATCTCGAAAGAAATATTTTCAAGATTCCGTTTGAGTTCGATACTTGGCAAAAAAACCAGTTTTACACCTTTTACATGATGCGTGTTCAATTCCTCTTCCGTATCAGTCCCTTCACTCGACACGGAAATATGGAAAGAACCGAATCCTTCCAGTCGGATCGTCTGACCCATTCTAAAAAATAACGGCATCATCTCCACCAAATTGCTCAATGTGCTTTGCACATCACCCAAAGAAAGTGCCGAACGCCCCTCTATTTCTTTGGCAATTTCGTTAATGCCCACTGTCCCAGTTTTCTCCTGCGTCAGGTACCATTTTGAAACTTCCAATTGACGGGGATTTTTCTTCAGGATTTTCTTTAATTTTATCGCCATAAATAATTCCTTTTAGGGTTGAAAGTTGTAAAAAATGATCTGCACCGTTTTTGAAAATGATCCGCACCATTTTTGAAAATGTTCCGCACCGTTTTTGAAAATGATCTGCACCGTTTTTGAAGTAACTGTCTATTTTATCATCAATCCGTTTTCTCATCATTCCTGTACCAATTGCATTTGGTTTGAATGATTCTATTGTCTAATCCCGCAGGGATGACACTTTATTAACCGTATGCTT
>JAIROD010000185.1 GCA_031257725.1 Planctomycetaceae bacterium
GTGTTTAAAATAGACAGTTACATCCTTCACTCCGCCAATTATTTTGCATTGACAGAATCTTTGATATTCAAGATTTTAATATCTGTAACAGAAGGGTCTAGCCGCCGTAAATCTTCTACCGTAAAGGTTGGTTCGCCGGATTGTGCGGAAAACGGAATTGTTTCGATAGAAGTTTGTCGTGTTATTGGCGGATTGACTGTTGGAATAACTGGTTTTACCGGCGTTGTATCTTGAAGCAACTCTTTGATTTCCGGTATGAAATTTTCCGGATCATTATTATTATTATTATTACCATTTGGAGTTGGTGCGAGCGATGGTCTGCCGATGGGAGAACTTGAACGCGGTTCCAATCGGGACGGGGTGGTGTGAATCCGAGTAATCGGTGCCGTAACTCCAAAATTTCCGGAATTCGTTGCCCGAATAATTTGTCCATCGCTGTCTGCTATTCTTTCATTGTCACCGTTAAAAATCGAACCGGCACGATATAACGTATCGCAACCGCGATAGTCTTCTGCTCGTCCGGTGTGAGCCGGCACACAATAATCGTATGATGTACCGCACATCCGGCAGCCAATAGAACTACTGATCAAAATAATTAAAAACACCGGAAAAATTAAAGAGGAAACCGATAGAACGGAAACCGGTAAAATTGAAATGAAACGTGTCATAGCCGAATTACAAATTGGGGAGGACGGGGGAAATGGGAATACATTGCCGAAATACAAAATCTTCGACAAATTTTTCGACTATTTCTTATATCGACCATAAAATCGTTATTATCCGCAAAATCTTTGTATTTTCCCAAAATTTACAAATGTTAAGGACGCTAAGGAACAAATCACATCGGTTTTGCAAATACATTTTGTAAATGGAAGGAAAAGTTTTGTGTTCGTTATAACCGATACAATCTACCGGATTTTATGAAAAAAGAGTTTTTTTTACCGGAATTTTTACGGTTTTAAAGTCAAACGATTCGAATGAAAAGTAGGTATTCTCCGGCAATTTTAAAAAATAAAATGAGAGGAGATTTTCCTTTCAATTATCTCTAAATTCACTTAAACGAATCTTTGGAGGCTCAACCTATGCGTTTGACAAGTTTCGGTATTGTTCTCGTTTTGATAACGAGTTTTTTGGCGGTTCAGGCAAACGCTCAAATTCCGGAACGCGTGCTTTTCCAGCCGGGAAGTTATGCCTTCGGTCCCTATTATTCGGCTGGAATTTCCCAATCGATTGCGTTGCCGACCAGCACCGCCCTTGCCGAAGAAACCACAGAAACGGAAAACACGGAAAACTCCGAAAGTGATGCCGAAGAAGAAAACCAAACGGAATGGGAAACTGCTTTTGGTGTGGAAACCCCGTTGCAAGAACCGGAAAAGCAAGCCGATTCAATCGAAGTTGGTGTTTCAGCTTCCTCAAATCCCGCAACCGTTCCCTATCTTGCGTATCACCGCAATCCCTTAACTCATCGGATTCATGTTGTTCCTTACCAACCCGGTTATGCTGCTGAACCGGAAGCATTTCCTGAGCATCAGTCGAAATTAAACCTTTTGCTTTCAACACTTCCGTCTCGGGAACAGAATCGTCCCCAAGTTAAGTATGCAAGTTATTATGATCCTGATCCGGTTATCATTACGGACAAACCAAGTCGGTTGCAATTGATTCTCGGTTATCCCAATGCTTCATGGACAAGTTGTTGTGAAAATCGTTGGGGACACCGTTTGGCGCAATGTCCGGGTGTGGAACCTGTTGCGTTGGGACCTTATGCGGAAATGAGCATCAAAGATCAACCGGTTATTTCCGATCATTCGGGAATATTTACCGGAATTTTTTCCGGTCAGCGTCAGTTGAATTATGCTCAACATGCTCAACCTATACCGTTGCCGCCGTATTGGGGTGTGAAACAGTCTCCATTTTCTATAACACCCCCTTATCCGAATTATTCACGGGAAGAGTTGCGGCGAATTATTGAGCAACGTGTTTCTTATGCCAGAGCAACTGCTGTTCCGATACCGCAACCAATTCCAGATCCGCCGTCCGCCGGTTATGCAACACTATTGCCATCGCCGCCGAAAGAGTTACAATCCAAAACTTCGCAATCACTTCCGCCATTCGCTGACAATCAAGCGGATAAAGGTTGTAAGGATTGTAAAAAACATGTTGGTTCATGCCAATGCCAATCATCTTCTTGCAAATCTTGTGCGGTATCGAAAACCGCTCTCCGTTCATTGAAAACCAAAAAAACCGCTTGCGGAACGGAAACCAAAGAAAAAGTAAATAAAACGAAAAAACAACCTCTCAATAATTGAATAATTTATCCCCAAAAAATATTTATCTATATCAAACGTAATTATTCAGTAGCGATCCTAATTATTTATCATCAGGTTAATAAACAAGAGGTAGGCGACCTTTCGCCGAAAGGTCGCAACGGTTGATTTGTTATTCGAGTTGTACGCGGTTGGTTTATAATTTCCATCTGTAAACAGGGGCAATGTCGGCGAGTACGCCG
>JAIROD010000240.1 GCA_031257725.1 Planctomycetaceae bacterium
ACGATCAAATTCTTTTCGGCAGTAATAGTTGTCCTGTTGACGGCGTGAAAGATACGCGCCCTGTTGTTCTCATCGACGAACCGCATCGTATCGGACGCGAAAGCAAAGCCTATAAAATAATCAGCGAAAAAATGAACCCGCAACTGATTGTTCGATTCGGCGCAACGTTTCCCGAATCGTCCGAAGGAACTGGAAAAAATAAAATAACAAAAAAAGATTTCTATCGCGGCGCTCCTATTTTCGATTTGGGCGCAGTGGAAAGTTTTAATCAAGGTCTGGTCAAAGCAGTGGACGTGTTTTTTGCAAACCTTGACGAATCAAACGCGCTCAATAAATTTCGCGTCGAAAATATAACCGCAAGAAAATTGACATTGAAAAAAGAAAGAAAAATATTTGAAATTAATATCGGCGAACCCTTGCCGCCCGAATTTGAAGGCAATCTCACTTACGAAGGCGGAAACGATAAGAAATTAAGTAACGATCTTGAATTGAAAGAAGGAATGGATTTAACAACAAGCGTTTTTTCAAATTCGTATCAAGAAATTTTGTTATCGCAAGCGATTGACGCTCACTTTGAAAAAGAAGAAGAAAACTTTTTCCGAAATAATAATCGACCCAAAGTTAAAACAATCGCTCTGTTTTTTATTGATTCAATAAAAAGTTATCGCGATAAAGACGGCTGGCTGAAAGAGACTCTTGAAAAATTATTGAACAAGAAGTTAAACAAACTTTTGAAAAAATACGCCGATAAAACCAATGACCGCGAAACGGAATATTATGATTTTTTACAGGCAACCAAAACAAGTTTAGCAAGCGAACAACAAGACGTTCACGCGGGCTATTTTGCCGAAGATCGCGGCAAGGGCGATGAAGCAATTCAGACTGAAGTTCAAGATATTTTAAGTAACAAAGAAAAAATGTTAAGTTTCAAAAACGAAAACGGACAATGGAACACACGCCGATTTTTGTTTTCAAAATGGACATTGCGCGAAGGCTGGGATAATCCGAATGTTTTTACCATTTGCAAACTGCGTACCAGCGGAAGCGAAACGTCTAAAATTCAAGAAGTCGGACGCGGTTTGAGATTGCCGGTGGACGAATTGGGAAATCGGTTGAGCGGAGAAGAATTTCGGTTGAATTATATTATCGGTTGGGACGAAAAAGATTTCGCCGAAAAACTAATCGGTGAAATTAATCGCGACGCAAAAATTATTCTGAACAACAAAACCTTAACCGATGAAATGATGAAACTCATCGCCGATTCACGTAAAATTTCCGGCGTCGAATTACTCGAAATATTGGACAAAAAAAATATTATCGACCGAAGCAATCATTTCAAAGAAAACGGTTATGAAAAACTGTTGCAGGAATATCCCGAATTACTTCAAACGCAGTTAGAACGCAATAAAGTAACATCGCCGTCAATAAAGAATAAACGCGCAAAAATTAAATTGCGTATTGATAACTGGAAAAAGATTGCCGAATTTTGGGAATTAATATCGAAACGTTACATGATAAGTTTTGAGAGATTGTCGGAAAACGATTGGGAAGACTTGGTTCGGGCAGTATTAAACGAAAATATTTTTTATAGTAATTCGATCAACATCAAAAAATATTCGACCGAAAAAAATATCGATGCCGATTCAGGAATGAGCAACGTGAAAATGACCGAACAAAATATTCCCGTCAATCTAAAAACCGATCTAGGCGTTTTGCATTATGGCGAATTTATCCGAAAACTTCACGGGCGAACATGTATTCCCGTTTCAATTTTACATCGGAATATCCGGCGGAAATTCAAAGAATTGTCAAAACAAAAAAGCGTCGAGGAGATAAATAGTTTTCTCAATGAAAATAGTTTGGATGAATTTTTTAAGAGATTTACAATAAAATTTGAGGAGTTATTTTCGGCAAAGTACAAATATGTTTCGTTGGATTTTTCGGCGGAGACGTCGATAAAGAAAGACGGCAGTTTTGTTACGGAATTAGAACGCGGATTGGTCGGCGTTTATGATGCTTCTGATATTCAGGATGATCCAAGAAATCTTTATGATTTGCCATTATCTTATGATTCGGAGATCGAGCATGAAGTTCTAAAAATAAAAGCGCCGCAACGAGTTATTGTTTACGGAAAGCTGCCCAAAGGCGGAGTCAAATTACCGTTGCCGACTTACACCGGAGTTACAACAAGTCCTGATTTTGTTTACGCAATCCGTAATGAAAAAACCAACGGCGTTGAATTACATTTGATTATCGAAACCAAAAGCGACAACTTGCGTCAATCCGATAAAACAGCAATTAAATCACAAGAAAAATTTTTCAAAACAATTTCATCCTCTATCAATTGGAAAATGGAAACCGATATTCGACAAATCGAATATGACCTAAAACAATTAGCCGGAAATTAAAAATAAAGTTAATATATCAGTGGAATATTTTTTTAACTATTCAGTCGATTGGTTGCTTGTTATTTTTATTGCCGTTTTAAACGTCTGCCATCGGGTCAACGCCGTAGGCGTTTCCTGTGAATAACCGCCGGTTTCAACCGGCGGTAACAGACCTACAAAACCACCAACCCCTTTAGGGGTTGTCCAGAAGCGACATGGAAACTTGTAAACGATCTATTTTTAGTACAACCCCTAAAGGGGTTGAGTTTAGGGAGGTGATACTTTGCCGCCGGTTAAAACCGGCGGTTATTCACGTTGAACCCCTAAAGGGGTTATTGCTGGTGATAAATCAACCGCAAAATGTAAAACATCCAATCGAGTGAATAGATACAATTTTTTTAACACGAAATACACGAAATTTCACGAAACACACAAAAATTATACGAACATGACAGCAGAATCTTTTTTGTATTTTTCTTGTTATTTCGTGTATTTCGTGTATTTCGTGTTAAAAAGGTTAAAACAAAATAGACAATTACCTCTGACGTTGTGACTCTGAAGACTGTTACCCGTTGTTATGTTGTGCGTTTAGGCATTCGTCAAGAATTTCCTTGTAAGCATTCATCCATTCGTTTTTTCGTTCGTTAATATCTATTCCCCTTATTTTTTGTACGTTTTCCAGAAGACGTTCAAAAATAATCACCGGATTCAAATCTTCAAGTTTTTCCGGTGTTGAGGCTGATGTTTGAATCGGCACTGCGGTTATAATCCGGCTATTGCGGATACGGACAATATCAATCTTCGCCTTCGTTTCAGAAACAATATCATTGATCTTGCGAATTAAATCCGGTTCCGGTTGCGTTCCCGTGTAAATAACTTCAACAAATATCTCCGGTTCAACCGCCGTTTCCGGTTTATCATCCGAAAAACACGGATCAGTTAATTTTTCACGAATCTCTTCAAGATTGCCTTCAATACGAACAATTTTTGAAAAAACCGGAACAGGAATCGGTTGGATTATCGGAGTTCGACCGTCAAAGTCAATTTGAAGAACAATTTTTTCCTGACCCGCTTCATCAAAACTCATCGGAATCGGTGAACCACTGTAACGACGAGTTTCCTGATGAGCAACCGTTTGAGGAATGTGTAAATGTCCGAGTGCCAGATAATCAATTTCGTTCGGGAAAATATCATTCCCCAATTGTCCAAGTGTTCCGACATGAATTTCCCGCACCTTTTCCGAAGTTTTTCCTCCTGCAACAAAAAGGTGTCCCGTAACCACAAGAGGAATCGCCCGCTCCATCTTGCAACGTATCACCTCAGCGGTGTCGCAAACCTGTTTATAATGTCGGCGAATACCGGCGATACTCTGATTTTCTTTTTCTTCCGCCGATTCACCGGCACCGATGATACGAATATCACGGTCACGCAAAAACGGAACAGCAGCAATTATCATCATCGGTTCCTGATTGGAATCGTTGACAACAATAATTTCCTCTTCCGGTTGCCCCGCAACACCCACAACGTAAATGTTTAATTCTCGCAGCAATATTTTCGGCGCATCAAGAAAAGACGGTGAATCATGGTTTCCGGCAATAATCACTGTTGTCCGGCAAACCGAAGAAACCTGTTGCAAAAAACGGTAATATAATGTCTGGGTGTCGGGAGCCGGAGTTCCCGTATCAAAAATATCTCCGGCTGCAATCAGTACGTCCACAGATTGACTTTTGAGCAGTTCGAGAAGCCAATTAAGGAATGCCGCCGATTCCGTTTTTCGTGACCGGCCATTCCAAATTTGTCCCAAATGCCAATCCGATGTGTGGATAATACGCATGATTTAACGGAGAGTTGATAGCGGAGAGTCGTTGAAAATAAGGTTTGGTGTAATATATCAGTGAAATATTTTTTTTGTAACTATTCAGTCGCGGTCAATGTTCCTTTTTCTGTCCCGTTAGGGACAACATATTGGTAGAAAATGATGTCGATTAAAAACACTCGTCCC
>JAIROD010000261.1 GCA_031257725.1 Planctomycetaceae bacterium
AAAGGTTACTAAGAAAGTGGTTTTTTATCTCATTATCGTAAAAAATTTACTAAGTTTTTTACGCATACCTTTTTGCGACATGCGTAATATTATAGAGTTTCTGAAAATCTGTAAAGGCGCGAGAAGCGGCGCGGAGAATGCAGTGTACAAACAAGTTGAAACAATTGGGGATTGCGGTTCACAGTTATCACGACACCCACAGCGGAATACCTGCCGGTATGTCGGGATTGCCGAACCGTTCAGTACCTCAGGCTCACAGGTTTAGTGCGTTGCTCAAATTGTGTCCGTTTATTGAGGCACAATCCATATTTGATCTGATGCTGAATACCCCAGCAGCAACTTGTCACCTCAGTCATCCGGTAGGAATTGACAATGTCAACTTTCCGGCATTTCTCTGTCCGTCTAATACCGGTGAAGTTCCTATTGCCGCGTGTGATTTTGTTGGACGTAACAATTATCATATTATGTACGGTGATATAATTGTTAACGGTGATAGCACTACTTGTAATGGTGAAGATGTTGGAGTATTTCACTGTCCACGCGGATTTTTTGGAGTAAAGTATTCTTTCAAAGGTCTGGAAGCAATTACCGATGGTCTTTCCAACACGATTGCTTTTTCCGAACGTGTCGGGCTTGAATCCGCACGCGGACAATATGATTACACAAATCCAAAGAAAGGAGCCGTTCGTATGCGCAGTGCAATGGGCAGTTGGGAAGTAACGGATACCGCAACACGACTCCAGTGTATCACGATTGCAAAAGACACTACCGGAACCTTAGGAGCACCGGCAACAAATAGTCCGGGAATACAATGGACTAACGGCGACACTAGTGCTAACGGACTTTCCACTGTCATGCCGCCTAATACGGCTGCTTGTGTGGGACGTCAGACCGGCGAGGGACTGACTCTCAATACCCCGTCCAGTAATCACCCCGGCGGTGTTAATAGTTGTTACGGAGATGGTTCCGTTCACTTTATTTCAGAAACAATCAATGCAATAACAACCGGTCAATCTGATTCAACGGAAATTCTCCACCATCCGGCAAGCGGCGGTGTTTCGCATTGGGGAGTTTGGGGAGCATTAGGTTCTGCCAACGGCGGCGAATCAAGTACTCCGTAAATAAGAGTGGAGAGTGTCGCAAGCGGAAATTTTACAGCAAAATCTGTAATTCGCTTGCAACACTATCGACTTTCCGCTCTCATTTCTGTTTTTTAACACAAAAATTCAAAATAAGGATTTTATTATTTATGAAACTCAATAAAAATGATATTGTTATGGTAATGTTTCTGTTTGTTCTTGCGATTCAAACCGGTTGTCAACAGAAACTTCCAGATGGTTTTCCCGAACAATTGGTTCCCTTTAATGTGAAATTGACTCACAACGGTTCTCCGGTTCAAGGAGCGGCAATTTCTTTCTTTTTGGAAGGAGAAAATTTACCGTATCTCGTTATGGGCAATACCAATGCCAATGGTGTTGCGAAAATGGAAACAACGATGAATGTTTTTTCCCAATCGGGAGTACCTTCGGGAACTTACACGGCGATGATTATTCATGTTCCCAAGCCCCAAAGTCCCAATGCCGATTTTGGAAAAATGAGCAATGCGGAAATAGATGCTCACATTGAAAAAATCGACGCTGAAATCGCGGCAATGCCGCATCCTGTTCCCAAAGAATGGAGCAATATCAAAACAACTCCTATTAAAATTACTGTTCCCGAAAACGGCGGCTCGGTAACTATTGAAATTACCGATTCAAAAACTTTCGTTCAGTAAAAAATAGTCTAATCTGATTCAATGTCAGGTACCTTGGAATCGTTTTCCGTTTGTGGGTGACGGTCATTCTTTCGCCCTGAAAGGGCAACACAAGCCAGCCCGCCGCATCGCGGCGGGTAATGGTCTGAACTATGATTTTAATGATTGAATGAAGACGATGATTAAGAAAATTAAGAAAATCGTAATATATCAGTGGAATTTTTCCTAGCGTTCACCGGCTGGTTGTTCAATTAGGTCAATTAAAGTAGAAAATTGCGAGGTAGGCGATCCGTCCGCCGGACGGTCGCGCCGCTTGAGATTTAACCGACACCAGGAAGGTTTGTCCTGTCTATCGCACGTCGATTCAATAATAAACCGTTTTGCTGGGGCAAACCGTTTTGGAATCAGTGAAATCTCAACCGGTGCGACCGTTCGGCGAACGGTCGCCTACCTGCCAATAATTGACCTAAAATTTTTATCCATATTAACAACCACCCTCTGAACGCTAGGAAAGTTAACGGCGTGGGCTTGCCCCGCGTTATTAGACTAGACCTTTTCGCTAACCCCAAAATGCAATTCCAACAACCTGATTTTTCTAACAAAACCATTTAACAAAAAACCTTAGCAGCATAAGAATAAAGTAATTATTCAGTCGATTGTTGTCCTCTTTATTGTTACTGACATTTTTAAACGTTTGTTATCGGGTAAACGCCGCTAGGCGTTTCATGTGAATAACCGCCGCCAGTTAGTAGATACTGAACCGGCGGTAACAGACCTACAAACCACCAACCTCTTTAGGGGGTGCACTAAAAAATATCAATCAAATAAATTTAATGCCGCTTTGGGACAACCCCTAAAGGGGTTGAGATAGTTGTGTGTCCGTTACCGCCGGTTGAATATTCACGTTGAACCCCTAAAGGGGTTGTTGCTTATAATAAATCAACCGCAAAATGTAAAACATCCAATCGAGTGAATAGATACAAAAAAAATATTCCACTGATATATTACAAAAATTATCATTTTGTAGGTCAATTTGTATAACAAAACGAATTGAGAAAATGAGGCTATCGCCCTTTCAGGGCTTTCGTTTTCGATGAATCAGAACGTAGGGCGTTGCCCTACGCTAATGCGGAT
>JAIROD010000264.1 GCA_031257725.1 Planctomycetaceae bacterium
GCCGAAAGG
This sequence comes from Planctomycetaceae bacterium, assembly GCA_031257725.1. Classification (GTDB taxonomy): domain Bacteria; phylum Planctomycetota; class Planctomycetia; order Pirellulales; family Thermoguttaceae; genus WRKP01. The sequence goes on from JAIROD010000264.1 coordinate 10, forward strand.
TTGCGTTGCCGATAGGCAACAGTGAATCAGATTCGATTGGGCAATTTGTGTTTCTGACTGGTTTGGAAACTGATTGCCGACGGGAAACAGGGGCAAGTCGGCTATCGCCGACGCAACCGTGGGTGAAAACCCTTCGGCGAAAGGTTGCCTACCATCGAATCACCAATCTACTGAATAATTACTATTCTAGCATATAAACAGGAAAATCACGAAAAATTAACGAGAATTGTCAAAAATATTCGTCTTTTTCGTGATTCCATGAGCATAATATCCGCAAAGGACAAATAATCTTAAAGGGGCAACGATACGGTCAACTTTTATTCATCAAGAACATCGACTGCGGCAAATTTTTTACCTTCGAGCATTTCGAGACTTGCTCCTCCTCCGGTGCTAACGTGGGAGACTTTGTCGGCGAATCCGAGTAGTTGAATGGCTGCTGCGCTGTCTCCTCCGCCGATAATACTGATTGCTCCGCTATCGGCGACCGCTTGGGCAACCGCTTTGGTGCCTTCATCGAATGGCGGCATCTCGCTAACGCCCATCGGACCGTTCCAGACCACCGTTTTAGCGTTTTTAACGATATTGGCGTAATGTTTTGCTGTTTCGGGACCGATATCCAAACCTTCCCAGTTGTCGGGAATATCGCCGGCTTTAACGATTTTTTTATTGCCGTCTGGGGCGAATTGATCACTGCAATGAGTATCGACGGGCAAAACCAATTTATTTCCGCCAAGAACCATAATTTCTTTGGCGAGATCGACTTTATCGGCTTCGACCAAACTATTCCCGACTTTTTCACCTTTTGCCAAACTGAAGGTGTAAGCCATTGCGCCGCCAATGAGAACCTGATCACAAATTCCGAGCAGATTTTTAATCACCATAATTTTGTCGGAAACTTTTTTTCCGCCGATGATGGCAACGAATGGACGTTGAGGGTTCGCGATGGCGTTGCTGAGATATTTAATTTCTTTTTCGACGAGGAATCCGCAAACTTTGGGTTTTGATCCCATTGCTTTGGGCAAAGCATACATTGAAGCGTCTGTTCGGTGACACGTTCCGAAAGCGTCGTTGACATAGATGTCGGCAAACGATGCCAATTCTTTGGCAAAAGTTTCATCGCCGTTTTTTTCACCGGGTTGAAACCGTAAATTTTCAAGAACCAAAACGTCGCCGTTTGCGAGTGCCTTAACTTTTGTTTTTGCGTCGTTGCCGACGGTATCGGTTGCAAACTGAACCGGTTTTCCTAGCAATTCTGCGAGCCGTGCCGCAGTTGGTTTCATGGTGTACTTTGGATCCGGTGCATCTTTGGGGCGTCCGAGATGACTTGCCAGAATAATTTTTCCGCCGCGATCTAATACGGATTTAATTGTTGGCAATGCCATTTCGATTCGTCGGTCATCGGTGATATTGCCGTGATCATCGAGTGGGACATTGAAATCGACACGAATGAAAACGGTTTTGTTTTGAACATCAACATCGGCAATTGTTTTTTTTGCCATAATATTAGCCCTTTCCTGATATTTCGGGGTAAATGGTTCACTCCGCCCAAAACAGCGAAGTTGTTCTTTCAACTTCTATTATTCTAGCAGGCTAAAGCATTTTTTGTAGGGGAGTGTTTACTGTTGGCGGGCAACGATTAGAGTTATCGTGTGTTGCATGACGCTGTCTTCGCTCAGTCTTCAGTCTTCAGAGTGTCCATTTGTGTTTTGTCAATTTCAAAACAGATACACTAATCCGCAACCGGCGGAGAATTGTTCACGTTTACTGCCGCTGTTGAAGGGGCGTGAATCTTTTGAAAAATCATAACGAAATTCCGGACGGATATTGACGCGGCGAAAAGGCGTCCAGTTTACTCCAAACGTTACACCGTATAAATCTCCCGTGTAATTTCCGGCAAACGGTCGGGAAAAACCGGAATCGCCCATCCATTGATTGGCATGAATTTGATCAAACCGAAGTCCGATTTTCCAATATGGGTTGATTCGAAATGTCAGATAATGCGCCGTACCAAAATAGGACGCATCCGCCGCGTTTTGTTTTCCGTTACGATCTCCAAGATTCCACTGGACGGTGTAATGCCAACGCGGTGAAATCATCCAATTGACCGCAAAGGTGTGTTGAAAAATTGTTCCGCCCTGATGATATTCGCCGTTCCTGTAACGTCCATCGCCAAGATTCGCCGCATAGACGGTGTACCAAACGGAAATCGATGAAATTGGTCGCCAATAAGCGCCGCCAAGAAAACCGTGATCATCAAAATCGTTGCGGAAACTATTGTCCGCACCCTGAACATAACCGAAATTGAACCAAAGATTCGGTTTGCAACGATATTCAGCCAACACGCCGCTGTGAGTTTGGGGTTCTGTGTAAAATAAATTGGAATGACTGTAAAAAGTTGATTTTGCCGCTTCAAGTTGTTCAACACCGAGCAGTGTTTCGAATTTACCGATTTTGACTGAAAAATTTTTGTAGCCTAAAACGCCGTAAATCTGCGGCAGTGAAACATAATAGTCACGGGCATGTCCTCGATAGTCAAACGACGCATCGCCATAACTTTGCGACAACCAACCATCACTGCCAAACAGGAAATCGGTTTTAAATCCCCAATCCCAACCATGCCGTGTATCCATATCTCTTTTCAAGCCGATCCAAAGTTGATTCAACATGGGATTAGCCGACTGGACATTGCCAAGCAACGAGGAATTGCCGGAGTTGGGAAGTTGATAATTTTCACGATGTCCGTCCCGTGATATTGTACTAAAATGTTGTGTTTTGTTGCCGTCGCCGTTGAGATAAAATCCGCATTCCACCCAACCATAAAATTTGAGTCTTTGCCCCAAGGATAAGTTTCCGGTACAATTAGTTTCCGGCACACAATCGAGTTGACAGGAATCAGTGGGAACCTGCTCATCCAGACAACTTGGCGAATTGAGATACCGCGCCATAGAACACGGTATCGAATAAGTTGTCGAAGAATGAAATTGTTCGGCTTGAATTTCGCAAACGGAAATCACAGGAAAAACGTACAAAAAACAAAGGATCACTATTTTTTTCACGGTAATTCTCCTTTCGGAAAAAGGGGGAGATAAAGGTATTCCCGTTACCGCAAAAAACGGCAACGGACTGTTTTAACGAGCAATCCGTTGCCGTAAATTTTTTGTAATATTTCAGTGGTTTTGGTGTTTTGAGTTCATAAGCCGTGTTCGCGGCAATATGAAGTATAAGCGGTGATGTAGTGTAAGGGTCGGAGTAGATGAATCGGATTAATAATAATGGTCGTGGTCTAGGTAATTGTCTATTTATCTATAACACCAATTCGACAGACAAACTTTCCATGAACAGAAAGTTTAAGAAAAATTTCAAGAATTATTAAAGTATCCCTATAATAAACGCAACGTATGGAGTAATATGACCGATTGAAAAAAAGTCCGCAGCCGCTAAAGCTTACCTAACAGGTAGGACGTGTTGGGGTGTGTAATCCGCGTCTGAACTATGATTTTAATGATTGAATGAAGACGATGATTAAGAAAATCATAGTCAATCACAAAACCAAATATAAATCATCTGAACTATGATTTTAATGATGGAATGAGGACTATGATTAAGAAAATCATAGTCAATCACAAAATCAAATAAATCACCGTTCAAGACCCTTTTGCAACACGTTCCGCTCTCCACTAATCTCTTGCCCTTACAGGGCGTTGATTTCTGGGGTAATCGCACCCGCCGCGATGCGGCGGGCTGGTATGTATTGCCCTTTCAGGGCGAAGGATTGATAGTTCCATGCGGGACGGAATAGTTATAAAGTAAGTGCTTCGATGGTAAGCAACTGCCCGCCGAGCGGTTTTTATTCCTACGGCGATGCCGACTTGACTGTGGCGGGAGCGTCCCCGCTCCCGAAAATTCGGGTTCTGACGGCAACGAGATTGCCGACTCAACTTTTTCGGCAACGAGGACGCTACCGAAAATTCGTAATATATCAGTGAAATATTTTTTTTTAACTATTCTGTCGTTTCCTCCGAATGACCACCCCTAGCCCCTCCGAAGGAGGGGAATGATTCCCCTCCTTCGGAGGGGCTAGGGGTGGGAATAACTTAACTTCAATCTCCGAAAAATTCCACTGATATATTACGAAAATTCGGGTTCTGACGGCAACGAGATTGCCGACTCAACTTTTTCGGCAGCGAGGACGCTACCGCCACGCTTCTGTGCGGACGGAAATGAGAAAGCCAGATCAACCGTTGCGACCTTTCGGCGAAAGGTCGCCTACCTTTGAATCAAAAAAATAATTTTTTTTTTTGCCGCCCCCTATTGTCTGTTTTTTGAAATGTGTTCTAATCAGGAAACTTAAATTTTGACGGTCAAACAATATTAGATCGGGCAAAATGGTTTTCCGGCGGAGCAAACGGGAAAAATTTTCAAAACCACCTTTTTATGAAAGGAAAAAAATTATGTTTGTAAAAAATTTGTTCGAGTTTATTAACTTCTTGCTCGCCGTTTT
>JAIROD010000278.1 GCA_031257725.1 Planctomycetaceae bacterium
CTGATTTTACCAACATATCGTCCCTAACGGGACGAACATTTTTAATCGTAATCGCTTTCTACCAATATGTTGTCCCTATCGGGACAGAAAAACGAACATTCACCGCGACTGAATAGTTACCGGAATAGATACAAATCGTTTTTACAGGGCTTGTTTGATTGGCGATCAAACCAGCCCAAACCGTCAAAGGAGGATGGCGTAATCTCTCTTTTTAGAGTTTCCCGATATTTTGTTTAGGCGACACAGATTTGGTTGACCAGATCGATGTCGTCGATGATTTTTAGAACCGCTTCCTGAGCGAGTTGTTTTGTGTAAAAAGAACGGCAAAATCCGGTCATAACCAATTTTCCATTTTCGAGAAAAACGTTTATTTCTTGAACGCCTAGATTTTTTTCTTGTTTAATGAGGAGCAAGATTTGTCGGATTAATTCCGGTGGTTCCGTGATATTGGGGCTTTCCTGATTGGGCGGCATTTTTTCCTGAACGTTTGAATGATTTTCCTGAATATTTGAATGATTTTCTTGAATATTTGAGGAGTTTAAGAGTTGGAATTTTTGGCGGTGATCGGTTAAAACCGGCATGAGACTATCCTTTCATAAGAGGGGAGGGAATGATTTGGTCGGACGTTTACGTTCTTCCAAACCGAGTGAATGGGGGTGTTTTTTCGCAAAGATTTTACAACGGCGTTCATTTACTGAATGGGTTCTCTCTAACAGTTCAATTTTAACGAGTTTACTCTATGTTTTATTGCTTAAGTCTCATAAGGCGGGCAATGTCAATCGAACAACACAGGGCAACCCCGTTCCGTTCACTTTCGATAAATTCTGAATAATGAGAGATTCCCTCTATTTAATGGGAGAACGACGTTTTTTATGTTCGTCATTTAAGCAATCATGGGTATTCTAGGAGTTGCGAAAATGAGAGTCAAGAGTAAATTTTCTGATGGTTTCCCATGAGGGGTGATTCTTATTGGGGTCAAAAAATCATATCGGGGCATCTCTCATAATTCAATTTTTTATTTTCAACCTATTAATTAATAAATTGTAACTATTCAGTCGAGGAAGGTAGCAACCTTTCGCCGAAAGGTTGCGCCGGTTGGTTTGTTATGGTGTTGTACGCTGTTGGTCTTTAATTTCCTGCCGTCAACAGGGACAAGTCGGCGAGTACACCGTATTGTTTAAAACCGCCCGGAGGTCGGTTGCCTACCGCGACTGAATAGTTACAATAAATTAATCGTTAACGACGGGTTTTACCCCGTGTTTTGGGGCGAAGTCTCACAACGCGGGGCAAGCCCACGCCGTTAACTTTCGGTAAAGTCTGAATTATTAGAGATTCCCCATTGGTCTATTTTAATTTAAACACGAACTTCAAGTCTAACAAATCTGATAGACCGTTACCTGGCGGGTTCTTGACAAAAAACATCGGCGGAACATACAATGGTGCAGTTGTCGATTCGGGATAGACTTGGAATTTCTATCACCAAACCTTACTTCATTTAATACAGGAGTTTTTCTAATGATTACAATGTTTAATGCGTTTACTAATGAAATTGACGAGCCGGATATTGCCGTAAAAGAGATTACCGAACAGCTCAAAAATAAAAAATTACTTAAAAATACGGTGGGGATTATTGCCTGCCATTACGAATATATCGAGAACGGTATTATCGGTGATCTTTCTAAAATACTTCCTTTTGATCTGGTTGGTTGTGTGGTTCAGGGGAGTGCGATCAACGGGAACGGCGGACTTGAGCAGTTAAGTCTCACTGTTTTGACCAGCGATGATATTGTCTTCACTTCCGCAATCTCCGAACCTGTTTTTCCGGAAAACTTTGATTCCGCAATGGAAAAAGTCTATGCTGAAGCAACACAATCGAGAAACAATCCTTCGTTCATTTTTGTACTAGGACCGATTACCGTTGATTTGAGCGGCAGTATGATTCTCAAAAAAATAATTCAAATGGGCGGTGAAATTCCTATTTTTGGAACGCTTTCCAATGATACTTCATGTCAATACGAATATAGTTATGTTTTCCGCAATGGCGAATATCATGTCCGTAAATTGGTGCTGTTGCTTCTGCACGGCGATTTCCGCCCGCGATTCTACACCACCTCCGTTGCCACACGGAATATCCAACAACAAAACGCCATCGTTACCGATTCTTCCGGCTATCTTGTGAAAAAAATCAACCATCTTTCCGTATTGGACTATTTTAAAACGATTGGAGTTCAAACCAGTGAGCTGGCGTCGGTGAGTATGCTTCCGTTTGTGGTGGATTTCGGAGACGGAACCATTCCGGCAGCATACAGTTTATACAATGTCTCGGAACAAGGTGCGTATTGCGGCGGCGAAATTCCGGTTGGTTCAACAATTGCTTTTGCTGAAATCGATTACAACAGTGTTATGGAAACCGCCGAAAATGCTCTGCATCAAGCGTTCAAGGATATAGAAAAAAACAACGCCAATGGAATAAGCACCAATGGAATGATTGCCATTCCCTGTTTTACCCGCTCACTGATTATTCTCCCTAATATGGAGGATGAAATCAAAAAATCACTCGAACTTGTAGGCGATCGTATTCCTTTTTCCTTAATCTATAGCGGCGGTGAAATTTGTCCCATCTACAACAAACAAC
>JAIROD010000288.1 GCA_031257725.1 Planctomycetaceae bacterium
ACTTTAACTAGGAAAGGGTTTTACCAATGACCAAAACAATTAAATTATTGAACAATGATTATGTTAAACTGATTTGGAACGCGGCGGTTATTTTGGGAGCGATAATTCTTTTATCGTCTTTCTTATCCGCCCAATCAAATCAACCGGTGGAAACGCCGCGCAACAGTGCTGTTACGTTAACAGTTCCGCAGGCAGACCACTCCTTTACGTTTCTCATTTTTGCAGATCGGACAACCGGAAAACCGGAAGGTATTTCCGTTCTCAAAGATGCAGTTGTGGATGCGAACCGGCTTGCTCCCGATTTTGTAATGAATATCGGCGATATGGTTCAAGGATACAACGCCGCCGAACAATGGCTTGAACAAATGAAAGAGTTTAAGGAAGTAATGAACGGGTTGAAGTGTCCTTGGTATCCGACTGCGGGCAACCACGATATTTATGCCGGACGTTTCGCCAAAGAGTTACCGAAAAAACAGCACGAAAAAGAGTATGAGGAAAATTTCGGTCCGCTTTATTATGCGTTTGAGTACAAAAATTACTGGTTTATTGTTCTCTACACCGATGAAGGAAATCCTGAAACCGATGAAAAAAGTTTCAGTAAACCGGAATGTCAAATGATGAGTGATACTCAATTTAGTTGGCTCAAATCTGTTTTGAATAAGGCGAAAACTGCTGATGGTATTTTCATTTTTCAACATCACCCGCGTTGGTTGGGAGGAGGTTACGGTAATGACTGGGACAAAGTTCATGCTGTTCTTGTTGAAACGGGAAAGGTAAAATCTGTTTTTGCCGGACATATTCACCGTATGACCTACAACGAAAAAGATGGAATTAAATACATCACACTGGCAACAACAGGCGGAAAATTAGACAGGATTGATTCCAATGCGGGATTGATTCATGAAATCCATCATGTTTCATTGAGAAAGAATGCGGAACCTGAAATCACGGTTTTACCGGTTAAGACAACACTTGATATAACCGCAATGCCGTCAGGCATACCGTCCGGACAAAATAATAATGTTCCGAAAACCGCCAGCCCGTCGAAAACCGAAACGAATAAAAAAACCAAAGAAGAAAAACCTCTTTCAGGTACCGTTTTATAATAGACCTTTTTGGGTATCTATTAACTCGATTGAAGGGTAATAAATAAGGGCGAGTTGATGTCGTTCTTGCTATCCAACCTTATTTTCAACCTGATTTTCATAACAAAAACAACCTTAGTAGCAACAAGGTAAAATAACAACGAACCTTATTACCTTATTACTTTATTGTTCCTCTTTATTTAATAAGGTAATAAGGTTGGATAGTTGATGATTTTAGGCTACTAAGGTTGTTTTGTTAGGAAAATCAGGTTGGAAATAAGGTTCGGTTAAAACGACGATTGCAAACTCCACTGAATAGTTACATTTTTTTTAATTGTTCATATCAGGGAACTTGCTAAAAAACGCTGCATTTTATCTAAAAACTGATTACAAGTCCTTATTGCTTCAAGGGCGAAATTTTCATGAAACCGGTTTTTAGAAGTTGCCGTAATTTAAAAATCATGTAACTATTACGTCGCGGTGACTGTTCATTTTTCCGTCCCGTGAGGACAACCTATCGGCAGCCAACGTATTGTCACGAATTTACAGGATAAATCCAGGTATTGATAAGCAAGCGGAGTTTTGTCCATTGTGAAACGGCGGGGCGTTGGTTGAGGACATTGTAGTCGCTTTTTTCGATAGCATCGAGAATTGCCAGACCGCCCCGAATGAAAAGAGCAATATTTTTCCGAACCGTTTTCGGAACAGAATCAACCAACGGAAATCCGGCTCGTAATTTTGTTCGGGCATCGGTAACAAGATATTGGATCATTTTACGAAACGTTGAAGAATCCCGAAGATTTTCAAGATCAACATCGAACTGTTCGGCAACAGATCGGGGAATGTAACAACGTCCGATTTCAGAATCACGCATAATATCTTGCCAAAAATTAGCAAGTTGCAATCCTGTACAGATTGAATCCGACCAGAAAAGTTGTTGCGGAGCCGGTTCTGTTTCACAAACAAGATGAAGAACAATATGTCCTACCGGATTGGCGGAATACCGGCAATAATCAAGCAATTCGTCAAACGCGGCATAACGGCACACAACCTGATCACGACGGAATGCAACCAGTAAATCGGCAAACGGTTGTTTGGGTAACCGGAATTGTTCTATCATTTTCCGTAAAGCAATATAAACCGGATGATTGGGTACGGGTTTATCCGGTTGAAAACAATCGTCAAGACCTTGTTCCCACCAACTAAGATATTCCAACGATTTTGCACGCGATTCCTCACTGCCGTCGTGTTCATCGCTGAGATCATCCGCCCATCGGCAATAAGCATAAACAACCTGAAACGGTTGACGGAATCTTTGCGGTAACAACCAATCGGCAACACTGAAATTTTCATAATGTTGCCGAGTCAAGCGTTTACAGTAAGCCAATGCTTCTGTTTCCGAAATTGGTTGGGAAGTTCCTTGCGGTCCGAATTGTTTGAGTTCTTCGGAAAACATTGCAGTAAATAGGCAGTAAATAGGCGGTTAGGCGGTAAATAGGTTTTGAACAATATGTTTAAGAATGAGAAAAAAATTTTTCCGTAACTATTCAGTCGTGGTTGTCGGCGTATCGGTCAATCCCTATTAGGGCATCTCTAATCATTCAATTTTTTATTTTCTGCCCATTAATTAATAAATTAATAGTTAACGACGTGGTTTACCCCGTGTTTTAGGGTTAAGTCGAACAACGCAGGGCAAGCTCACGCCGTTAACTTTCGGTAAAGTCTGAATGATGAGAGATTCCCAATTGCCGGAAAGCGTGAAAGCGTTTTCGATGAACGCGAATCTCGCAAAAGCAAGGAGGAATCTTTTGATACAAAAATCAAAGCATGGGTTATTTTACTACGACAACGATGGAAACACAATTACCCATTTCTCGATCTCCTTCCGTTATTGGAATTGATGTTTCCAAAGCCACACCAGAGTTGCATCATGTAACTGTCTATTTTAATTTGAAAATTGCATGTACAAAAATTAAAATCGCAAAATTCGCCTTTTTTATATCTACGTAGTTTGCTTATTTTATTTAACCCCACAGGAACTTGCTAAAATAGGCAATCTTCCTGTTAAAATGGGATGCTTTAAAAATTAAAATAGACAGTTACATAAATCAATCGCAAAATGTAAAACCTCCAATCGAGTGAATAGATACTAAACACGAAACACACTAAATTTCACGAAACACACTAAAAATTACATAAAAATCCTTTTCGTGAAATTTCGTGTATTTCGTGTTAAAAAAGGTTAAAATAAAAGGTTTATTACGTCAATCAAATAAAATAACCCATTTCTACCCGTTGACAGTATCAATCCGCTTGCGAAACTCTCCACTTTCCACTATCATCTATACCACTATGGAAATACGCCGTCCATTTTAAACACGAAACACACGAAATACACGAAAATTTTTGTTGTCCTTTTCTTATAATTTCGTGTGTTTTGTGTTAAAAATGGTTAAAACAAAAGGTTTGGTTAAAACAACGATTGTAAACTCCACTGATATATTACTTAAATTATACGTTTCCGACAGGTATTTTATTTCTGAATGATGAGCCGGTTTATCATTTTTTTCTTTCCGGTTTTATTTTTTTATACGGAAACTGTTTTCGGTTTTACGGAATCGGACATTCTGTTTTTGCGTGGTCTTTCGGACAGGAATTTGTTTGAGTCGGTTGAATTTTTTTGTAATGTTGAATTTCGGAATCCGAATAGTTCAACGGTAGAGAAAACCAATTTAGCCGCAGAGCTTGTCCGATCACGAACCCGTCAACTACTTCTTGCGGAACCGATTCGACGTTCAGAACTTCGCCAACATCTTAGCGAACTTGAAACACAATTTCTTGGTTCACCCGATGAGTTGACCCAACCGGATTATTCGCTTGCGCGGATTTCGTTGCAATTTCAATTTGCCGTTACGGAATACACGTTGGGCGATTGGCAACGTCTTGAAGCGGAGATAACTTCGGAAATTTCCCGTGATACGGCATTACAACAATCGCGTGCGACATTGCTTTATTCACTCGAATGTTTCCAACGTTGTACCGAACAACTCGAAAAGTTACGGCAGAAAACCGGACTCAATACCGATTCATTATTTGAACGCCGATTGCTTGTTCTGTTACGTTCGATTGGTTATCAAAGGGGGTTGGCGCAGATGTCGTTGGCGATTTCATTTCCGGCGGGTGATGATCGAATATTCAGTTTGAACCGTGCGGTTGGTTTGTTGACGGAAATCGCATCACTTCCTATTGATGATCCGATTATTTTCCGAAGCCGCATTGAACTTGCAACCTGTTACCGTTTTCTTGAAAATTACGATAAATGCAAGGAATTGTTGTTGCGTTTGCAAAATACGGAATTGCCGTCGGAACTCCGGTTTCATGCGGAAGCGGAGTTGATACGATATTGGCTTGCGGTTGGGAATGTTGACGAAGCCGTCCGAAAAACCGGAGAAGATCATCCTGATTCGTCGGTTTATCCTGATTATGATTTAGCGAAACTGGAAGTTCTTCTGGTTTTAAGCCGCCGGTTTCGGGATAAAACCGAACAACAGACTGAAATAAACCGAATGATTTTGGAACAGATGCGGCGGATTGATCAGCAATTCGGAACTTATTGGGGACGACGTGCCCGTATGCTTTTAGGAAATTCATCTCTTACCGCCGCTGAAGGAATTGATGCTCCGTTACTGAAAATGCTTGCCGAAGATCAGTTCCAAAACGGACGATTTACGGAAGCGGTTCGTTTTTTCGAGTTGGCGAGCCGCCGTGCGGAAACTGTTGGTAACAATAAAGAAACATTTAATAATGCGGTTTCGGCGATTGCGGTTCTTGGCGAAGTTCTGAAACGTCTTGAAACAATAACCATTTCCCATACGGAACCGGAAATTGCTAAAACGGAAATAACGTTATGCCGTCGCCGGATGATTGATTCGTTACGGAATCTTTCGACGCGATTTCCTGAAAATCCTGATGTTACGAAATTACATTTGAAAGCGGTTGATCTTGCGGCGCAGGCGGTTTTACAAAAGGAGATGCCGCTTGACGATTATCTTGCATTACTCAAGGAACATGCGGAACGTTGGGCTGATTCACCCAAGATTGCGCCTTTATTGTTTCGTGCGGCGGTTCTTCTTGAAAGTCAGGGGCAAGCGTTGAACGCATTATCGATACTGGAAAAAATACCGAATCATTCCGCAGTTGGTCTTGATGCGGTTAATACGGCAAAACGTTGTTTCGCCGCTTTAACGGCAACAGAATTACCGCTTTCTGTTGCGGAATGGTTTGAACGGCGTTTACCGGTTGAGGGGGAAGCGGGAACGTGGAATGAAGCGGATATTGTTTCGGTAATATGTGCTGTCGAACAACGGATTCAAGCCTTTGCTCTCGCTGCAAACAAAAATGAAGTTGCGGAAATTCCGAAAAAATCGGAACGGCTGCTTCGTAACGCTTTACGGAATTTTCCAGAGTTGAAGCCGATAACAAAAATTCAGATTCAGGCGATGTTGGTTACGGTTTTAAACGATCTGGAACAAAAGGAAGAAGGTGCCGCGATGTTGCGTGATCTGAACAGTCAACAGTTAGCGGCACTTCCGGCGGCGGAGAAACGAAATTTTTTACGGGTTCAGATTCAACTTCTTGCGGAAACCGGTAAGGTTCAGGAGGCGGTTGATCTTCTGAAACAGCAATTGAAACAAAATCCCAACGATATTCTATTTTTGATACTTTTAGCGGAAATTCTGACACGTCAAAACGATTTCGGAACGCAAAGTAAAGCGATTGAACTTTGGATGCGGATAGCCAATCAGTCGGGTAAAAACACGGAAACTTGGTGGTTATCGCGTGAGCGGATTATTGATCTTTATTTCCGGCAAAACAAAATTACTGAAGCAAAAAAAGAGTTTGAACTTCTTCGCCTGCTCTATCCTGAACTTGGCGGTGCAGCCCGAAAATCACGGCTTGAACAACAATTCAACACCTTACAAAATAAATAACCGTTCACGAAAATAATGTAATTATTCCGTAGAGTGTATTATCAGGAAATACTCATCAGGTAGGCGACGGTGGGTGAAACGTAACTGTCTATTTTAATTTTTATTAGTCCTGCAAGGACTATTAAGTAAAATACTTTATTAACCGTATGCTTTAGCATACGGATAAGGCAAACACAACACAAAGTCCCGCAGGGACGATACTTTATTGGATAAGTATATTCGATTACCGTTTGGAAATTTTTAATTGTCTG
>JAIROD010000333.1 GCA_031257725.1 Planctomycetaceae bacterium
GACAATACGCCGTCAACGATTAGAACGTTGAAAAACAATTATTCCGAAATTATCACACGGAATGCTCGTGCTTTGTTCAAAGGGTTTGCACAGGATGAGGTGTTGATTATCTTTTCCGATAAACCGGAAAATTCGATACAATAATTTGTTTGGAAAAATTTGTTGGAAAATTTCGATGGAAAATCAGATTATTACCGGTTGATCCGATTTGTCTATCGGCTTTATCAATCCTGCATTCTTGAAGAGATACAGGTGTTGAAGCGGAATAAAATTCAACCGGTTTTTAATAACAATAATTTTTTTTCAGTTACTCTTACTTAACATTTTTAAAAATATTATGACAAATAATACCATGACAACAAAACATTGGACACGCGTAATGACTGTTCTTTTGTGGGTGATGATGACCATTGGTCTTCTCTCCGTACAAATTTTAGGGCAGGAGCCGGAGTTTCGTACAAGGGGATTCATTCCCAAAGAAAACGGAACCGGTACATCAATAAAACCGTTACATTCCAATTTTCAAGTTGGTTTGGCGGTTGATAAATCCGATCACCTTTACTATGAAGGTGACACCATTTCCTTCACGCTGGAATCGAGCGTTGATGGTTATTACTACCTGATCAATCTGCAACCGAAAACGGAAAACGGAGAACAACATTTTATGGTTCTTGCTCCGACGAAAAATTTTCCGTTAAATGAAATCCAAGCCGGTAAACCGATTACAATTCCGTTACAAGACGAAGAGCGTACCATTGAAGCGCAGGCGCCTTTCGGTAAGGATACGATTGTGCTTATTGTTTCTAAAAAACCTCTTAAACCGAGTGTTTTCGGTCTTGATCGTTTTGAACCGAAATTATCAACGATTGAACAATTTAATCGCGGTTTTAGTGCGTTGGAAGCGTTGGACGGAAGCGGTTTTTGGGATTCCGACCGAGTTGAAATAACGACGTTGCCGAAAAACAGTACCGATAAACCCAAACAAGGTAAATTCGGATTATTTATTGCGGTTGGAAAATATCAGATACCGAGTCTGAGTCCTTTGCCGTCAATACAAAACATTGAAATAGTTACGAAAACTTTTCAACAACTTGGATATGACGGTAATGCGGTCATAACATTGGTTGATGAAAATGCGACACGTGCTAATATCAAAAAAGCGTTTGCTCAATTATACGAATCGACTGAGGCCGGTGATGAGGTTGTTATTTATTGGTTTGGTCACGGAGACCGAATGGCGGCAACCGAGATCACGGATTCACCTGACGGTGAACGGGGTTATCTCTTGCCTTACGATTCTAAAGAGAGAAAACCTGATTCCGGACTTTTTGTTCCTGAAACACTGATCAGCGATCTGGAATTCGGTAATATGATTAAAGAAATCAAAAACCGTAAAGTCCTTGTTATTATTGATGCCTGTTTTTCCGGAACGTTTATTGATCCGGCTTCTCTGGAAAACATCAATCCGGACAGTCAGGTTGCAACTCAACATACAGAGGAAAACCCTTTTTTCGATTTCAAAAAATCTCTGGACGCATTTCGAACAAGATCAATCAGTCAAAAAGATGCTGTAGCAATAACCGCCGCTGCACGTGATGAAAAAGCATGGGCGGTCAAAGACCGGTTTTCCGTTGCAACCATGTTATTGTGTAAACATCTGATACAGATGGAGGATTCCGCAACAATTCGTGATGTTTTTCAGGCAATGAAAAATGATGTACTGAAATTCATTGCGGAACAGCAGAAAAATAATCCTTCATTTACAATTCAGACCCCGTTGATTCAAGGGAATGCTGAACAATTTTTGTTAAAAAAAGTTAAATAAATGTTGTGAATTTCAAGTAACCGTCTATGTTAATTTTTATTAGTCCTGCAAGGACATTTCCAATGTAGCCGTGTGTGCGGTGTACTCACCGTACACACGGAAAAATAACTGATTATTTCAGAATTTGGGGGGCATCAGTGATTGGAGAATAATGCCAATTTTCGTCCCGTTAGGGACGACATCTTGGTAGAAAACAGTATAACAAAATGATCTGCGTCCCGTAGGGACGCAATGTTGGTGAAATTTGTATTTGGCATTGATTCCAATTTTTTACCAACATATCGTCCCTAACGGGACGAACATTTTTAATCGACCTCGTTTTCTACCAATATGTTGTCCCTAGCGGGACAGAAATGCCAATACTCATCGTAATCAAATGATCCCCCAAAATAGGAAATAATCAGAAAAAAGCAGTTATGGTATCCTTCTTGTCATAATTTTCTGTTTCCCACATTTAGTGGTTCCCCATTCAAGGAGGTTTTGCCATAACTACCGTTATTTAAGATACCCATTCTCCGTTGATTGTCAATCCGAGGTAACTGTCTATTTTGGTAATATATCAGTGGAATATTCCCAAACGTATCGTCATCGTTTCACAAAACCTTATTTCCAACCTGATTTTCCTAACCAAACAACCTTAGTAGCCATGGGAATAATAAAAACTAACCTTATTACCTTATTGTTCCTCTTTATTTAATAAGGTAATAAGGTTGGATTGTTGATGATTTTG
>JAIROD010000373.1 GCA_031257725.1 Planctomycetaceae bacterium
CGTCCCTGCGGGACTTAAGGTGTGGCGAGTTGTTGCCGTAAGCTAAAGCATACGGTTAATAAAGTGTCATCCCTGCGGGATTAGACAATAGAATCATTCAAACCAAATGCAATTGGTACAGGAATGATGAGAAAATGGATTGATTATAAAATAGACAGTTACAAAAAACACAGGTGAGCGATGTTAAAACCATACAATTTAATTTTTCCGCACAAAATTGTTTTTGGTGTTGGTTGTCGGCGTGATCTTGGAGTTTTGGCAAAACCGTTTGGTGATCGGGCAATTCTTATTGTTGGTTCACGGACATTGGAACAATTAGGAATCATTCGCCAACTCATTGCCAATCTCGAAACCTCCGGCATTTCGATTTTAAGTACGGAAACCATTTCCCATGAACCGGAAACCGCTGATGTTGACCGGCTTGTTGATCGGTTACGAAATTCATTGCTTCCGAATGATTTTGTTATTGCGATTGGCGGCGGTGCGGCTCTTGATCTTGGTAAAGCGGCGGCGGCGTTGTTGCCGCAAACTCAGAATGCTCCGGTTCAGGATTATCTTGAAGGAGTCGGTCGCGGATTGAAACTCGAATCTGATCCGTTGCCGCTTATCGCTCTTCCGACTACCGCAGGAACCGGTGCCGAAGCAACCAAAAACGCCGTCATTTCATCCTATCATCCGCCGTTCAAAAAAAGTCTCCGTGATGACCGGATGATGCCGCGTCTTGCACTGATTGATCCTGAATTATCGTTGCATTGTCCGCTGAAGGTTACGGCGGAATCCGGCATGGACGCGGTAACGCAACTTTTTGAAAGTTATGTCAGCCGTCGTCATCAACCTGTTACAGATACATTAGTTGAACAAGGATTGCCGTTGGCTTTTGATGCGTTACCGAAACTTGTTCGTCAACCGGATGATTTGGAATCTCGCAACAAAATAGCTCATGCCGCATTGCTTTCGGGAATGGCGTTAGCCAATGCGGGACTTGGTATGGCTCACGGAATTGCTCCGTCACTCGGCGTTCATTGCCGGATTCCACACGGTGCGGCATGCGCGTTGATGTTGCCTTCCACGCTTCGTACCAATGCCGCCGTTTGTTCCAACCGTTACGCACGGCTTGCACGATTGTTGTTGCCAATTGATTCAACAATATCGGATGATATTGCAACGGAAAAACTGATCAGTAACGTTGAAGAGATTTGCAGGTTACTTGGCGTTCCGCAACGACTTTCCGATCTGGGTATTAACTCGTCCATGATTCCCGATCTGGCAAGAGATTCCAAAGGAACCAGTATGTCCGGCAATCCGCGTGAACTTTCCGATCAAGAGATAGAGGAGGTGTTACGGAGTATTGCGTAACATCTTTTTTCACAAAGATGCATAACCGTGACGCAATCCCAAATGTTTTTCGCAAGTAATTGTCTATTTTGTTTTAACCTTTTTAACACGAAATACACGAAATACACGAAATACACGAAAAATACAAAAAAGATTTCTGTTGTCCTTTTCGTATAATTTTTGTGTGTTTCGTGAAATTTCGTGTTCAAAATAGACAATAAGCGGTTTGGACGAATACGGTCTGTTTGTAAATGTCTCTTTTGTTTTAACCTTTTTAACACGAAATAACAAGAAAAATACAAAAAAGATTCTGCTGTCATGTTCGTATAATTTTTGTGTGTTTCGTGAAATTTCATGTGTTTCGTGTTTAAAAAATTAAAACAAAATAGACAGTTACCAAACGCTCCCATGTAGAGACGCAACACATTGCGTCTCTACAAAACTTTTAATTGAATTGCCATTTTGCCAAACGAATGAGATCACGGAATTTGTTACCGAACAGGACTGCCGCCGGTTCAAAACCGCAGTGCATCATACAATGTTCACAACGCGGATCATGACCATGACCAATCCGTGACCAATCCGTCTGTTCCAACAATTCGCGGTATGTCGGATAATGTTTGTCGGTAATCAGATAGCAAGGCGATTTCCAACCCAAAATATTCCGCGTCGGATTTGCCCACGCCGCACAAGGTAAAAAACGTTCACCGCACAAAAAATCAAAATAAATCGGTGTCGCGGTGATTCGAAATCCGTCCAGCATTTTTCGTATCATTTGAAATTTCCTGTGAATTTCGTCGCGTGTCAGAAAAAAAGATTCATCGCCCACCATTTCATAACCATAACCGGGAGCAATCATCATGCCGTCAATATCAATATTTTTAAGCAATTGACCAAGTTCTACAAGTTCGGCGATTTCTGTTTTTTTGTACAAAGTTGTATTTGTGTAAACGTAAAATCCTGCTTTTTTGGCAACAGTAATTCCTTCAACCGCTTTTTCAAAGGCTCCCGATTTTTCAACAATAGCGTCATGAGTTGTTTTCATACCGTCAAGATGAACATTCCAGTACAGTTGTTTTTTAACTCGCCGGTTTTGTTGTGAGAGTTGAATAAAGTCATTGAGTTTATTCGTCAACAGTTGACCATTCGTACACAAATAGATATGTTTTCCCAACCGTAACGTTTGATCGGTGAGTTCCATAATCTCTGGATAAAGGAGCGGTTCACCGCCGCAAATACTGACAACCGGCGCACCGCATTCTGTAACGGAATCAAGACATTCTTTAAGTGTCAACTGTTTGTTGACGGTTTCCGCATATTCACGGATTCTGCCGCAACCGCTGCAATGTAGATTACAGGCGTGCAACGGTTCCAGCATCAGAACAAGCGGAAACTTCTTTAGGGATGACCCGAATAACTTTTTACGCAACATATAAAAAGTCATGCTGCGTGTGAGGGAAAGTGGAAATCTCATCTGTTTAGTTTGTAATTTTTATTGTACTGGTTTTCGGAAGAGGGGCAAAATGCGGTTGCGGCAATCCGGCTACCGTGTTCTCTGCCATTGGAACATTGCCGACAAGTTTTCTCAAACCCGAAGTTCCAACCGCCATCTTTTCGTTGTTGGGCAGTTATACCATACGCAAGCATCATTTTATAGTTTTGAGTCAAAGGGGGCTCTAATAATTCAATTTTTTATTTTAAACCAACTAGTTAACGACGGGGTTTACCCCGTGTTGGGAGCGTTTGGCGGTTTGGGGCGGTTGCCCGCAAGCAGGGTTGACTCAATAGGGAATCTCTCATAATTCAAAATTTACCGAAAGTTAACGGCGTGGGCTTGCCCCGCGTTGTTAGACTTCGCCCCCAAACACGGGGTAAACCCCGTCGTTAACTATTAGTTTATTAATTAATTGGTTGAAAATAAAAAATTGAATTATTAGAGATGCCCAATAAGTATTAGACATTTGCTCTAACCCCACAATGCAATTCCAACAACCTTATTTTCAACCTGATTTTCCTAACAAAACAACCTTAGTAGCATAAGAATAATAACAAAACTAACCTTATTACTTTATTGTTTTTCTTTTTTTAATACGGTAATAAGGTTGGTCTTTTATTGGTCTTTTGGCTACGGGAGCGTTTTCTGATTAGGGGTCGAGGTAGCGGTCATGTTTTCCGCTAAGGTGTCGAAAGTGTTCTTGTCCGCTACGGAGTCAATCGTTATCCTTCCGTTTTTCCATCTCCCTTACCC
>JAIROD010000384.1 GCA_031257725.1 Planctomycetaceae bacterium
TCCCGTATCTGTTTTTCTACAACATTGCATCTTCTGCTGAACTGACAATGTCAAGCATTTGTAGATTTTGCCTTCAAAAATTTACCTAAATTAACAACCACCCTGTGAACGCTAGGAAAATATTCAAGAGAAATTAGGAAACTTAGCACTAGGAGAATTTTGATTGGAAAAAATCGTCTTGCCCCGAAAGGGGACGCTCCAATGTCGTTGGCGGTTTTAACCGCCGGAACAAGGTATTGGGGGCAACAGTTACCGACAGTTAAAACCGTCGGTTACATTCAGAATACCCCGTTGGGGTATAGATTGGGAAAAAGGAATATTCACCATTTTCCGCCAAGATTTTATCTCTAACGGGATGAGTGTTTTTAATTGACAGTTACTTTGGCGGTGATCGTCCGGTCTTGATTTTTCTTTTATCATCTGATATTATCATTTTCCGAACCATGATATTTTGAAACGAATTTATTGATATTACTTAGCCGGAAACTTCATTTTTCCTCAAAAACGTCAACCTTTTGAATTTCCGGCTTTACCGATTATTTACAATGACCGTTTACGTATTTTCCGATATTTGTGAACGGTTATCAGAATTTTTTGAAATGATTCACGATGGAATTTTCAAAACTTGCTCAATCTGTTTTGGAACTTGACCGTTTGCTCGACCAATTGCGGGTATTGGCGGAATTATGCGGGGTGCCGTCGCCGGAGCATCAGGATTGGTACGCCTTGCTCAAACGTAAACTCATTCCACAACTCTCCGAAAAAGCATTTTTAATTGTTGCCGTAACAGGCGGTACCAACACAGGAAAATCACTCCTCTTTAATCATCTGGTCGGCGAATCGTTTAGTGCGGTTGATCATCGCGCCTCCGGAACCAAACATCCGGTATGTCTCGTTCCCCAAACCGCCGGAACAACCTCCTTCGAACCAATTCTCGCACGCCATTTTGAATCATTCCAACTGATGGTCTGGTTCAATGCGGAACAACCTTTAGCCGTTACGGAACCGCATTATCTTTTCTGGACGGAAGGACGGAATGTTCCCGACCGGTTGTTGTTACTGGACACGCCGGATGTTGACTCCGACCACGAAATCAATTGGGAACGCGCCCGCGCTGTCCGTCACGCCGCCGACGTTCTGATTGCCGTTTTAACCGAGCAAAAATACAACGACGCTGCGGTAAGAAAATTTTTCCGTGAAGCCGCCGAAGCCGGTAAACCCATAATTGTGTTGTTCAATATGTTCGATCTGAATAACGACGTTCAACATCTGCCGCGTTGGTTGGAACAATTTTGTGAAGAAACCGGAATAAAACCGCTTACCGTTCTTGTTGCGCCGTATGACAAGGAAGATGCCGAACAATTAAAATTACCGTTTTATGAACTTCAAAACGATGGAACTTTCAGCGGCCCCGTCAATCTGGAAAAAATGTTGACGGAATTACATTTTGACGCTATCAAATCTCAAACATTACTTGGTGCGTTAAAAATTCTCGATGATCCGGCAACCGGAGTTCGTTCTTATCTTGATACTGTCCAAAAATCATCGGCGCGGTTTGCTGAAGCATTGAATACGCTTGAAAATGTTGGTGAAACGGTTGTCAATTGGCCTGGGTTGCCGACCGCGATCCTTGCGGAAGAAATCCGTACTTGGTGGCATTCGGGGCGGCCCGGTTGGTCACAAAATGTCAACAACATTTACCGTAAAGCCGGCAACATCCTTGCTCTGCCGGTTCGTGCCGCACAATATATTTCATCACACTACTTCAGTGCCAAAAACAATCCGGCGGAACCGTTGGCTGAATTTTACCGCAAGGAAAATCAGGCGGTTACTGAATTTGTCAGCCGGATAATTGCACGGTTGGAAAAAATTTCCGAGACGGACAATCCGGTGTTACGGCGGGAGATTCTGGAATTGATTGGCGGTGAACATCGGGCGATGCTTTTTGAGCGGGCGCACTCTGTACTGGCTTCGTTGGAACCGGTTGACAATGATTTTCGTACAACACTCCGCAATCATTTGACGGAATGGTCAACGAAGAATCCGAAAATTGTCGGTTGGATTCGTTCACTGGACTCTATTGCGACGGCGGCACGGCCGATGATCACGGTAACTTTTTTTGTGAGCGGTTTGGCGTTGGGGGCGCAGGTGATGAGTCAGGTGATTGGCGAGGCGGTGGTGGCGGGCGGAGTGACTGCCGGCGGGGAGGCGGTTCTGCACGCCGGTTCCGAAGGCGCACAACGGAGTATTGCCCAGCTGTTTCAAAAAATTCAGGAAGATTATGTTCTTGCCCGTTCTAAACGTTTTTATGCCGAATTTCACAAAGAACTTTGGCATGACGTGATTGACCGTTTCCGAACCGGAGCTGCTGTTGCCGAATCTGAAATCTTTCGGCAATGCCGGCAATGGGCAATCCCTGACTGACCCCCGATATGGAATGAGGGCGTTTGACGTTTGGAAAAACATTGCCCGACAGTGCGTGTAGTCTTCAGTACCGCCGTCATCTCTAGTAATATTTCAGTGGAATTTTCGAAAAGGTATTGGATTGCTTTAACAAACCTTATTTTTACCTTATTTTCAAACAAAACAACCTTAGTAGCCATTGTTCCCACACCAAACCAACCTTATTACCTTATTAAAAAAAGGAACAATAAGGTAATAAGGTTTGGTTTCTGGTAGGACTCTTGCTACTAAGGTTGTTTTGTTAAGAAAATAAGGTGAAAATAAGGTTTGTAGGGGGGGCATCCACTATCCCCTAAATCAGGAATATTCCACTGAAATATTACAAAAAATTAAAACAAAATAGACAGTTACTGCGGCGACCTCCAAACAACAAACGCTTCCCCTACCAAGACTGTTTGGGTTTGTTTAACGTTTTATAGATTGCCTCTGTCAACGGTTTAAGACCGGAACCGGTTGCAGAGGAAATAAGA
>JAIROD010000391.1 GCA_031257725.1 Planctomycetaceae bacterium
CAATTGACGGACTCGGAACCGGTCAATCCAATACGGTTATCATGTTCCCAATAGAATTAGTCGAAACTATTGACAGATTGAGTGAAGCAATAAAAAATAAACAATCCTAAACTAAGCACGTCAATTGTTTATTTACAATCCGGTAAATGATTACAATATTAGTATATTATTATGTTACTTTATTGTGGAATTACAAATTTAATATTAAAATGAAAATACCGCAACCATTTCCGTATCAGGGAAGTAAACGAGGGATTGCATTGGAAATTCTTCGTTTTTTTCCTGTACAAATAAATAGATTGGTTGAACCGTTTGCCGGTTCGTCGGCGGTTTCGATTGCCGCAGCGTTTCAACTTCAGGTGTCTTCTTTTTGGCTCAACGACGCTCATAAACCGTTGATAAATCTTTGGCAAGAAATTATTCACCACACGGAGAGATTAACAGAAAATTATGAAACTCACTGGAACGCACAACTTGGAGACGAGCGTTATTATTTCAACAAAGTCCGATCACAATTTAACGAGTCAGGTCGTCCGGAAGATTTTTTATATTTACTTGCGCGATGCGTGAAAGCCGCCATTCGTTACAACACAAAAGGCGAATTTAATAATACGCCGGATCATCGGAGAAAAGGGACTCATCCTGTTGAAATGCGTAACCGGTTGTACCGAACAGCCGAACTATTGAAAGGACGAACATTTCTTTCCGCTTTGAATTACTGGGAATTACTGGAACAATGCGAACAAGCAGATATTGTTTACATGGATCCGCCTTATCAAGGTGTTTGTCAAAATCGGGATCAGCGGTATTGTCCGCATTTCGATCATGATGAATTTTGTCATTGGCTTGATTACTTAAATCGCAGAAAGATACGTTTTATTATTTCGTATGACGGACGAACAGGCAAAAAGATTTACGGGCAACAACTGCCCGAATCGCTTGAGTTGACCCGAATCGAAATTGCGGCAGGACGCTCGACACAAGCAACATTGCTCGGACGCAACGAAGAAACCGTTGAGTCACTTTATCTATCGAAAAATCTTATGAAACATGCCCAAAGTTCTGTTTCAGTTAATGACCGGAATCGGCAGTTATTATTTCAATAGGAGAATATTGTTTTGTCAAAAAAGCAAGTTCAAAAGATACAGGATTTACCGGAAGATTTTTTGAAAAAACTCAAATCCGTTACGGCTAAACGAGCCAAAATCGTGATTGATCATATTCTTGAACACGGTCATGTTACAACGGAAGAACTGAAAGATATTTATGGTTACGATCATCCGCCGCGTGCCGTAAGGGATGTAAAAGAACATGGAATACCTATTATCAGGTTTTCCGTAAAAGGTAAAAACAATCGAAACATTGCCGCTTATCGATTGGGCGATTCGTTGCAGACGCAGAGCGGAATACTTGATAGGAGAATACATTTTTCTAAGCAGACTAAAAACGAGTTGTTGGAATTGTACCAATCTCAATGTGTTATTTGTTCCACAAAATTTGAATCAAGATATTTGCAAATAGATCATCGGATTCCGTTTGACATTGCAGGTGAAACAGAAAATTCGTTGCAGTTATTATGCGGCTCGTGTAATCGTGCAAAATCATGGTCTTGTGAGCATTGTGCCAACAGGACAAATGGAAAAGATACAGAAGTATGCCGATGTTGCTATTGGGCGAATCCTGTGCAATATACTCATATTGCACTTCGACTGATACGGCGTTTGGATATTACGTGGACGGAACAGGAAACCGTATATTATGACAAAATTAAAAAAATGTCGGAACAAAACAATAGACCACTTCCTGATTTTATTAAAGATTTTATTAGAACTGCACTTTCCAAATTTTTTCACTAAAAAATTCCGGTTTTTAAGTTTTTTTTGAATAAAATATATGTAGCTATTCAGTGGATTGGTTGGTTTAATTATTGTTACTGTCGTTTTTAAACGTATGACATCGGATAAACGCCGCTAGGCGTTTTATGTGAATAACCGCCGGTTTCAACCAGCGGAAAAGCACCCCACTAAACTCAACCCCTAAAGGGGTGAGATGGTTGTTTGTCCGTTACCGCCGGTTCAGTATCTACTAACGGCGGCGGTTATTCACGTTGAACCCCTAAAGGGGTTGTTCGTTGGAATAAATCAACCGCAAAATGTAAAACCTTCAATCGAGTGAATAGATACAAATATATTTAATTATATTTTTGTACACGTCCAAAATGATTATAATTTGGTAAAAGTTGAAAAAATAAGGGATTTTTAAGAAGGAATTTTGACAAAATAAAAAGAGAGTGATTAGTGGCTGGTGAGAGGTAGGGAGCGTTTTCCGTTTGTGGGTGACGGTCATTCTTTCGCCCTGAAAGGGCAACACAAGCCAGCCCGCCGCAACGCGGCGGGTAATGGTCTGAACTATGATTTTAATGATTGAATGAAGACGATGATTAAGAAAATTAAGAAAATCATAGTCAATCACAAAATCAAATAAATCACAGTTCAAGACCCTTTTGTATCAC
>JAIROD010000414.1 GCA_031257725.1 Planctomycetaceae bacterium
CGTTGGGATATAAAAAATAAATGGAATAATAATTTCGACAAATTTGATCCGTTGTGATATAAAAAATAAAGTACACATCTATTAACAATATTTTGCAACGGTTTATATTAAACGTCCTCCATGTTTGCGAAATTCACGAATTTGTTCTATGGTGGGCCATGTGAAGTAGGAACCGTGTGAAACATCATTTGGTTTGGGACTTATGTTTTCATTATGTATTTGTTCAATAACATCGACCATTAATTGTCCGCCGATTTTTTTTGTTTTCCGAATTACTTGAAACATGCTTTGGCAATCGGAAATATCAATTTTAACTTGAGCGAGAATTTTACCGTTATCGATTTTATCATCCATAAAATGGACAGTTGCGCCGGTTTCACGTTCACCGTAGTAAAGTGTCCCAAAACTCGGCAACACTCCGGCGTAATTGGGTAACAGGGAACAATGTAAATTGATACAAC
Source organism: Planctomycetaceae bacterium (assembly GCA_031257725.1). GTDB lineage: Bacteria > Planctomycetota > Planctomycetia > Pirellulales > Thermoguttaceae > WRKP01. Next base: position 462 of record JAIROD010000414.1, read on the forward strand.
CTTTTTTTGGAATTTTGAGTAATTCCGGTGCAAAAATACATGGTGCGGAAAATGAAACGATTAAATCCAAGTCAAATGATTTTAATTCATCGTAAAAATTTTGTGTATTTAATTGTTCGATTTTTCGATATGGCACACCGTATTTTAATGCAACAGTTTTAATACTTGACTTATTACCGGGTAAATATCCGCGACAAATAACATCACAGATATTGTGTAATTTTGAAACGATGATTTTTATTCCCATTTTTGCTGATTGTCCCATACCGAATCCTTTCAAAAAGAGTGCATATTTATTCTTGAAAGAACCTTTGGCATTAAGTGAATAAATCGCGACAACTTCGATGTTATTTTGTTTCAATAACATTTCGACATTGCGCGGAATAACAAAAGCGTCTTCTTGAGTAATAATTGCAATTTTTAACATATCAAATAACAACCGACAAAATTATGGGAATTTTTATAGGATTATTTTGCAAGTACAATCAGCGAACCACCACCTAAAATCGAAGCGTTAATGAAGGTGAAATGTTAAAACATATTACTCTTGGCAATGCGGCTATTTTTGTTATTAGTTTGGTAGATTGGTACTTAAAAAAATCCAAACCGGCAATACGATATGTGTAATCAACTATTTCATATCCGCAATTTCTTAAAGTTAACAATGCAGTATCCTCATTGAAAAAATGTATGTGTCCGACTTTGTTGTAAAGGCGAGACAATCTATTCGTTGCGATATTTGCTAAATTGATATCAAGTGGAATTATAAAAATTTATAGGTTGCTTTCTTTCTGCAATTTTCTAAAAAACCGTAGTAATCAGGAACATGTTCAAAAACATCCAATGCTAAAAGTAAATCAAATTTGTCATCCATTTCGAAAATGTCGTTGCAATAAAAATGTAATCGCTCTTTTTCAAGTGGTTTTGCCAAATTGATTGCGTCAGTAGCGATATCATACCCATAAAATTGTGTAGTGTCCGGTAATATTTTATACATCTTATCCAATACCCCCCCCCTTGCTGCCTACCTCAGTTATCCTAAACGGAGTATCTACTTTGGATAAGAGTTAATGGTCAATGGAAAGGGTTCGCGGGACACTTTTTTGTGTTGATTTGCGGGACAGTGGTTGACAGATTAGAATATGTTTTAAAAAAGTTTTTTGCTTATTGTTCCTTTAACCCCCATTATCCTTATGAGCCTTAAAAAGCGATTGAAATTTCATCACAACGTCGTCAGATGGTCTCGGTTTATCGTTTGGGATTTTCGTTGCGTGAGGTGGCGGCGGAGTTTAATGTAACGAAGTCAACGGTTCAACGTTGGGTACGTTACGCTTCGGGAAAACGCCTTGACCGAGTCGATTTTTCCGACCCAAAATCAGGGACTGCTGTTCCCCCCAATAAATCCACTGTCGGCATGGAAAAGCGTGTGTTACAACTTCGAAAATATCTTCGAGACAAAAGTATTCTTGGGTTGTATGGAGCAGAGAGTATTCGTGAAGAGATGTTGCGGCGTGGTGAGTCAGATGTTCCGACCAGCCGTACGATTACCAATATATTGAAACGTTATGGACAGATCGATAGACGTGTTCGCCAACGAAGGACAGCCCCTCCGCCCGGCTGGTACTTGCCTGACCTTTTGAAACGAAAAGTTGAGTTGGATAGTTTTGATATTGTTGAAAAATTGTATCTTACTGGCGGCGAGGAGATTCAACTTTTCAATGGGATTTCGATTCATGGAGATTTAATTCATTCGTCGGCCATGAACACCGTAACGTCGGAAAATACAATACTTGCGCTGATCGAACATTGGAAACAATTCGGTTTGCCGAAATACGTACCGTTTGATAATGACATGGTTTTTCAGGGACCAAGAAAAGCCAGGGTGATTGGCAAGGTGATTCGGCTTTGCTTGTCGCTTCGTGTGATTCCTGTTTTTGTAACTCCCTACGAACAAGGGTTTCAGGGAAAAATTGAACGTTTTAACGAAGAAATACAAGCAAAATTTTGGCGGAGAAAGCAATTTCGGAACTTAAATGCCGTCAAGAAATATTTAGAACAATATGTGATGGCTCATCGGTTACGACAACAAGGAAATATTTTAGCAGCTCCTTTACGGCGACTCTTTCCGAAACGATGGAAAAGGGATGATACAAAAAGACCCCAAGGGAAAATAATTTACTTGCGCCGAACCGATGGAAATGGTGAAGTCTATTTATTAGAACAAAATTTTTTAATTAGCAACGATTGGATCAATCGACTGGTACGAATTGAATTCGACTTGAATAAAGGAAAACTAAAATTCTTCGCCTTACGACGCGCCGAATGGAAAAAACAATATCTCCTAAAAACTATTTCGTTTCAATTAATAGAAAATTAAATTGAGACTAAAACACAAAAAAACTTTTGTACGATTACATGAAAAGGAAAGCATTCGCGGGACACCAAATGACATTAATCAACACAAAAAGTGTCCCGCGAATGCTTTCCATTGACCATTAGGTAAAAAACACCGGAAACGGTACTCGGCGTAACACCGTCGTCATCGAAAATGTCTTGCTCATTGTTTACCTCCTTTCTAATCATTCAAGAATTGTTGAAACAATTGAATATACTGTGAAACATGTTGCCCATCGACCAGAGCATGATTCACGTGAATACTGTGCGGCATCTTACGAATACCGTTTTCAATAAACGTT
>JAIROD010000425.1 GCA_031257725.1 Planctomycetaceae bacterium
ACGGAATTTGTGCTAAGGTTGTTTTTGTTAGGAAAATCAGGTTGGAAATAAGGTTACGTCTCGGGAATCATCGCGGGGTGAACGCGGGGCGAACGCGGGGTGAACCCCGCCGTTAACAAAAGTGAATCATCGCGGGGCGAACGCGGGGTAAACCCCGCCGTTAACAAAAGTGAATCATCGCGGGGCGAACGCGGGGTGAACCCCGCCGTTAACAAAAGTGAATCATCGCGGGGTGAACGCGGGGTAAACCCCGCCGTTAACAATCATGCGGCAAACCATGTCGCGGGTTTAAACCTCATCGTTAACGATCAAAGCAACATTTTGTTCCTACGGGATGCGTCCTTCATTGCGGTAGCCGGTAATAATCACGGTCGCGCACAACACACCCCGTTGATGATTCCGCACGCATAAGATCAGTGCAACCGCTGCAAGCGATGCAAACTTGTTTCAAATTCATTTCTCCTTGATGCAAAATATCATACGGCGAATCGGGATAGGCAAAACTGTTTCGTCCTTGTCCGAAAAGCGACGCCCAACCGTTTTTCACAATTCCCGCCGCTACCTTCGGCACCAGATGACGCAGCCATGCGGTTCCCGCTCCGAACATCGGTAAATCCGGTTGCGATTGCTGTATCTCTCGAACAATATTCACAAATCGGACAACACCAATCAAGGGATGTTCATCATAACCAACCGCACCACGAATCGGTTTGGCATACGGACGATTAAAATGAGGATTGAAATAGGGATTGCCAATCGTCAGGTCAAGTAATGGTACGCCAATTTCACGAAGTAGGGACACTAATTGTTTTGATTCGGTCAAATCCCATTTTTTGTAATTTTCCCGATCAACACCGAATCCCCACGGATATTTGACCGCGTCGTAAACACTGAGCCGTGAAGTGATAAAAATAGCCGGAACTTCATCCCGAACCCGTATTAATGTTTCACGAAGAAATCGGGTTCGGTTTTCAAAGGAACCGCCATATTTTCCGTCACGTGTATAGGCTCCAAGTAATTCGTTGAGCAAATATCCGTGACAACTTTTAATATCCACCCCGTCAAATCCGCATTTCGCCGCCCATTTCGCCGCAGTTACATAAGCATCCTGAAGACGATCCAATTCCTCATCCGTGATCAACGGATAATCCGCCGGAATCTGATGCGCCGCATCCAAAACACCGCTGTGTTGCGCAATCACCGGAGAACGAACTCGGCGAACCGGTTTACTGTAACGACCGGAATGCGTCAATTGAAGTACGGAAACAATATCATGACCAAAACGTTTTTTCGCTGTTGATCGTGTTTTTTCTTCCAAAGCCGCAAACCGGTCTGCACTCTTTTCATTGAGCCAAAATTGTTGCGAATTGGAACGTGCTTCGGGAAGTACGGCGGTTGCCTCAAACCAAATCAACCCCGCTCCGCCGCCCGCAAAACGTTCATAACGGCGAAAACCAAGCTCCGTCGGTTCTCCGTTCAAACCGGAATCAAACCCCTCCATCGGTTGCACCACAAAACGATTGGGCAACCTCAACTTCTTATTTCGGTAATAAAAACTCAACGGCTCCGCCAACACGGAATAATCGTCCGAAAACGGAAGGACAAGCCCAAGACGTGAAAGTTCCGATTGAAGTTCTTCATAAGATTTAAGAAACGGAAATGTTGCCATAAAACCTGCTCCGAAAAATGCCCAAAATAATTTTTTGTAATAGTTCAGTGGAATTTTTGTTTGTCCGTTAACGACGAAGTTTACTCGGTCTTGGGAATCTCTAATAATTCATTTTTTTATTTTCAACCTATTAATTAATAGTTAACGACGGGGTTTACCCCGTGTTTTAGGGTTAAGTCGAACAACGCGGGGCAAGTCCACGCCGTTAACTTTCGGTAAATGCTGAATGATGAGAGATTCCCTCTTGTTGAAACACAAAATACACGAAACAGATGAAAATAACAGCAGCAAAATTTTTCGTGTGTTTCGTGTTAAAAAAATTGTAATAGTTCAGTGGAATTTGCAATCGTTGCCTAAAATGACTCTTTTAGAGATTCCCAATGAATTATTTTGGTTTCTTTTTTGACAATTGTTTTATTGTTGATTTAACGGTTGCCGTGTTTTTTTCCTCAGACAGAGACGACGACTTATCCGTATCACTCTTCTCGGCGAGCTGTTTTGATGGAGATGATGTTGTCTGAGAATCCTTTTTGTTCTCCACTTTTGTAGTCGTTTTTTTATCTGTTTTGATAATTGATTTTGTATCAGATTTCGCGTCCGTTTGGGCAACCGGTTTCGTGTCCGTTTTCACGTCCGTTTGGGCAACAGATTTCGTGTCGGCTTTCACGTCCGTTTTGACAACCGGTTTCGTATCCGTTTTCACGTCCGTTTGGGCAACAGATTTTGTATCGGCTTTCACGTCTGTTTTGACAACCGGTTTCGTATCCGTTTTCACCTCAGTTTTGACAACAGATTTCGTATCGGTTTTCACCTCAGTTTTGACAACAGGTTTTGTGTCAGGTTTTACTTCGCTCTTCGTTTCATTTTTTGAGTCGGGCTTATTGTTTTTGGCAGTTGTCTTTTTATCCGTTTCGTTTTTGGTCATTTCATTTTTTATTATTTCATTTTTCGCAACTTCATTTTTTTCAACTTTTTCCTGAACCGTTTCCGATTGCTTTTCCGTTTCTAAAGGTTGAGGAAGCGGTTGAGAAGAATTCGGTGTAGCAGAAACCGTGTCTGAGATTTTTGGTGCGGACGTTTTTTCTTGTTTGGCGGTTTTCTTTTTTTCACCGGATGACGGAATATTTTTTTTACTGTTCGTTTTGTTGGAAGGAGTCGGCGAATCGTGTTGATAAATCACTTCGTCTGAAATAAATTCCACTTCGGTGCCAATATGTTCCTCGTCGAAATCGTCATCATCCGGTGCAACAAAAGGTATGGCTGCTAAGGGCGGCAGTGCCGGTTTTACCGGCGTTTTGGCAACCGGTTTGGGAATGGTCAACACCGGCGGAGTCCATGAACGGTTTTCCGCTTCAGGATCGATTGTTTTGAGAATCGAGCGTAACTCGGTCAATTCCGGATCGAGGTAAAAACCGGCTGCAAAATGATGAAGTTGCAATGAAAACGTCAACCCGTTCTTTTTCGAAATAGCCCGTTCCAAGCCGGCAACATTTTCCCGAGTTCCTTCCTTATTAACTTGGGCAAGGTCAAGTAATCGGAAAATGCGGAGCGATGCTTCGTCCAACGGAATCACATGCCCGCCAAACGCCACTTGTGTCGTATAATCGACCATAAACCGTGTACATGCCGGAATTGAGTTAAGAAATTCAATCGCTTGTCCGAGATTTTTCCCTTTCTTACGCAACTCTTCAAGATCGAACATGTATGTTTTTTCGAAAACACTTTGTAGTGTACGCCGAACACGTTCACCGGCCGCCGACGGATCGGGAAGCATTGGAAAAGTATCCGCAAGTTCACTAACGGTGGAAACGCGGATTTCATTCCAGTCGATAAAATAATTTTCCAAAACGGTGTACGCTGAATCGGCTTGTTCAAACGAAGTATTTTCCAATAAGGCGGCATAAATCAAATGCGCCAGAACCGCTCGCTCAGGCGGATTGGGTAAACTTTTTTGCTGTTTTTGAAGAATAGTTGCCAGTAATTCAATTTTCTTAGTTTTTGAAATTGCAGCCATAAATGTGTGGTTTGAGTGGGGGTTATGATTTGTAATTGTCTATTTTGTTTTAACTTTTTTAACACGAAAAACAAGAAAGACACGAAATAACAAGAAAAAAACAAAAAAAGATTTCTGCTGTCATTTTCGTATAATTTTTGTGTGTTTCGTGAAATTTCGTGTATTTCGTGTTTAAAATAGACAGTTATATGATTTGTGGTTTGGGATTTTTATAATTTATAATTTATAATTTGTGGTTTATGGTTTAGGATTGCTGATTTGTGGTTTCTGCGTATTTCCAACCCTCCAAACCACAATACAATCCCAAACCGCCAATCACTCTTTTGGCAGTATTTCGTCGAGAATTTTGGAAACGAGGAGTTGGTTTTTGACACCTTGATCGAGAACAAAACTGAGGTGGGGAGTATATCGGGCGTCGATACGTTTTGCGAGTTTTGATTGTAGGAAACCGGCACTGGATTTTAAGCCTGCCATACAGAGATTCTGTTTTGTTTCGTCTCCCATCACGGAAACAAAAACTTTTGCCGTTTGTAAATCGCCGGAAACTTCGACGCGCACTACGGTAACGTCACTTACTCTGGGGTCTTGAATTTCCGTCAGGATTGCCATACTGACAACTTGTCGAATGGCTTCGGCGGCTTTTAAGGTTCTTCTGGACATTGGTGTAAAAAGAAAAAGAGGAACAACCAACAGGTCGAATCACGAATTTTAGAATAACAGATTTCTAAAATTTAGCAAGACCAGACGTTTTTAGTTAATAGGGAATCTCCAATAATTCAGAATTTACCAAAAGTGCAATGGCTAAAGCGGCGGTTGAATAATAACACCGCTTCGTGTTTGGCAAAGCCGAACAAACACTGTTTGTAATATATCAGTGGAATTTTTCGGAGATTGAAGTTTATTTTTTACCCCCCTGCCCCTCCGAAGGTGGGGAATGATTCCCCTCCTTCGGAGGGGCTAGGGGTGGTAAAAAATAAACGTATTTATTCAGTAGTTTGGTTGTGTTCCTGAATTTTTCCGTCCCGATAGGGACGACATATTGGTAGAAAAAATGTAATTAAAAAAATCCGCATCCCGT
>JAIROD010000444.1 GCA_031257725.1 Planctomycetaceae bacterium
TCTGTCCCGCTAGGGACAACATATTGGTAAAAAACGAGGTCGATTAAAAATATATCGTCCCTAACGGGACGGAAATTGGCAGTATTCTCCAATCATTGATGCCCCCCAATTCTGAAATAATCAGAAAAATATTAGCCCTTTTAATATTGTATTATTTATTATTCGTTACTCGTCCACACGAAACGCAATTTCATAATTCTTTATAAAATCCCGTTCCTCATCAGTTAATCCGTACAACGGACAAATGGTATCATCTATTAAATCAATCAATGATTTAGAATATCGTATCTTATATTCTTTGTAGGAATTGACATTGACATATTCGGTTGTTTGGTGTTCGACGATATTTTTCTGAATATCCCGAAGATATTCCGTATAACATTTTTCGGCTTGTTTGATAATTTTGGGATTCAAATTTTCGACTGGTATTGGGAACAATTCGATTTCCGGTAGTTTAATGTGCAAATTATCCGAATAGACTTGCTGATACCACCAAAATAAATTGCTTGATAAAACCGCGCCGATTGTGTTCATGATTTTTTTATCAAAATACAACGGTTTTTCTTGTGTTGATCCTGTCGAATCGTTGGTGATCACGTTGTAATACATTCCGCCCGAAGTACGATAATAGATCGGTTTACCTGTAGTTTTTTGTAGAGAACCGATATTGGTTTTATAGGAAAATAGTTTTTTCAGGATTTGTTTTTCGATGGGAAGTGATATTTTAGGAAATCTACCGTTAAGCCGGTATTCCAGACATTCGATAAATTTTAACGTTGCTAATAATTCTGTTTGTGTGATTCCGTTATGCCAACGATACATTTGTGTCATCAGTAAACGTGAACAACGTGTTTTTGTTTTATAAAAAGAAATGATTGATGTTTTTTTATGCGAGTTCTTAAAAATTTGTAACGGTCTATCGCAAAAAGACGCAATCTTGATCATTTCGCAATTGTTTAATAACAAGTTATGTAATCCTGTCATCGAATCGCTTGAAGTAACAGTAATCGGTACAATAAAATTAACGTACCCATTTGTTTTGACAATATTGAAACCGTTTTCGATAAATAACGAAAAAGTATCCAGTGAACCTTTTTGTTGTCTTTTGATTGTTTTTGCCGATACGTAATGTTCTTTGAAATATTTTTTTTGTTCGGCGGGATAAGTTGCTCCATACGGAGGATTGCCGATCACAATGTCAAAACATTCAATTCCGAACATCCAACGCGAATCAAAATGCGGGGACGCTTTTGTGTCTGAGTGATTCCATTCACAAAGAGCTTTTATATCATCGCTGTCGCTTAATTGGGCGAGTTCCTGTTCTGCGTTTTGAATACGTTCTTTCAATCGTTCTCGTAACAATATATTGGACTCTTTGAAATAATCCCGTTTCAGATCAAGAATTTGATTAAACAGAATTTTATGAGCGTTGAAAAATAAACCGTTACAGTCAATTCCTCTCAACGTATTGGCCGCAACAAATTTATAATCGAGATTCGGCAACGAATCAATTCCAAAGTTGTCTGTTTTCGGATCGGGTTGAATTTCTTGCAACAACGAAAGGAATAAACGCAACATTGCAATTTGTACTGCCATCGGTTGAATATCAACGCCGTAAATCACGTTCCGCAAAATTTCCAACTTCTTTTGATAACGTTCCAATGGTGTTAATTTTTTATCGGGATCGAGACGTTGCATCATAACATTCATCACACCACAAAGAAACGCACCGCTGCCGCAAGCGGGATCAAGTATGGTACAACGAAGGAGCGCATTTTCTGTATCGACATTAATATTGTTTGTTGCTGTCAAATACGCATCAAGACTTTCGTTGAGCATATAGTCAACAATTTCACGCGGAGTGTAATAACTGCCGGTAACTTTACGGCGTGATTCTTTGCTGTCCGCGCCGATACAGGCGAGCAGACTTTCAAACATTTTACCAATAAATTCCGGATCAATAAATTCCGAACTATCAGTTTTGTCCAACGTGTATTTGTATTGCGAAAGAATACGGATAATACCCGCAACAGGATAAATACCATTGAGTTCTTTAATGGTTTTGGGTAAAGGTTCAGAAAAAAAGTAACTATTATCAAGCGCAAAATCATCGTTGGGATGTTTGTTGAACAATCCGCCGTTAAGGAAAGGAATTTTTTTATGTAACTGTTCTTTAACTTTATTGTAATGCAATATCAAGTTACGGTTTTCAAGTTCGCCGCGTTTGTTTTGCGGCGTACCGAGACTGTAAAAAAAGAGGTTACGGATAATTACCTGATAATAATGATAAGCGTTTTCTTTTAGGTTTTCATCAATAAAATCTTTGTCAAAAAGGCACGCCGGAATAAGTCCTTTTTCTTTGAGGAAAAAAACAAGTAAAAGCCGAATAATGATACGCAAAGCGTAATCGGGATCGTTGGCTTTTTCAGTTGCCCAGTAATACCAATTACGGAGTTCTTCATAAAACCTTTCGGAAAGTTCTTTTCGCTTGTCTTGTTTGCGGTATTGTTTTTTGATGGCGTTAAGCGCATCGCGGACATCATCGGCAGTACAGCGAAACCATTCCGAATTGCCGTCTTGCTGAAAACCTTGTTGGACGAGATAACGATGAATCTCTTTGTCCGTAATTTCGTTTTTACCCGCAACAGCGGCATCAGTAAAAACAATTTCATAGTTAAGATTCACCTGACTTAATTGTTCGTTAATACGTTTTTGAACCGAACCGGTCGTCTGACCGATTTTGAGCCAGCCGTTGTATTTGGGAACTTCAGGAAGTGTGTAAGCGTAAATTTTCATTGAATCATAATGTGATTGTATCAAAGTAATCTGCAAAATTTCCGGCGGCTTGGAGATTACCGGCTAATTCCAACCGCCCTGCCGCTTTACTGGAACCAACACGAAGTAATCCTATATGTAAGGCTTTAAGTGTTTTCGCTAACCATTTTGCTTCGTAATCTTTAACGTCGCGGACAATCATTGTTACATCAAAAGAACCTTTGATCAAAACATCGTTATCGAACAATAAACTGTCAATTGCTCCGCCGCTAACCGCGTCCAGCGCAACATGTTTACGGTGTTGTGTTACCGCTTGATTTACAGGACATAACGCATCGGAAAAATGTAACCGTCCCGCTTTATGTAACGAACCGAAAAGCGACTCGACAGGATAGCTTTTATCAAATTTTTTAATTCCAATTTTTTTCACGTCAAGTTTTTCGTTGAACATCCAACCGAGTTCCGCCCCTGTTATATTGCGTTGTTTTTCTTCATAATTGTCAACAGAATCGGATACAAATTTACCTTCTCTTGCCGCAAGGCGAGTAATCCAATTTCGGAACAAACCGTGTAACGTCGAACCGGGCAGAAGATAATATTCGTTACCGTCCGCTGCTCTGATTTTATGCGGCAACATATCATTTCCTTCGGCAATGAGCAAATCCTGACCTCGTGGAATTTGCAACGTGAATTGGACACAAAGATTTTGGGTTGCAACATTATTCGCCGGTTGTAACGGTTCACCGTTATTCAGCGTTTTATCGTTTCGCCACGCAAAATGATCGTTGAGATATTCCGCATATTCCGACTTTTTTTGTAACTCATAACATTTATGAACAAATTCGTTGGCAGTTGCGAGACCGACACCGCGATTGGAATTACCGCCGAAGATCAAACAGTTCTGAATCAAAGCGGCAAGATTTTCAAGAAAATCTTTACCGAGTTCTTTGAGTTGTTCCGTTTCGTTAAACCAAAGTGTTACTTGAGCGGTTGTTTTCGGAGGAGCGATTTCAATGGAATACAAACCGTTATCCAAAACACTTCCGGTGTGCCGATTCCGCAGATGATGCGTCCGCCGATATTCTTTCGTTTCGTTATCGTTTTTGTTCTGACCGCAATCCAAAACAACATCCGAAACAATAAGCGGACTTTTCGACAGTTCGTCATCTTCGATATTTTTCCCTGCCGATGTTCCAAAAAACAATTCCGTATTCTCTTCACCATATTGTTTTTCGTAACTATTCCGCAAAACACCGGCAATACTTGTTCCGCGAAGAACAAGTTCTCCCTTACCGTTTCGGGCAAACAACATTTCGTTTCCGAAATTGCCGTCACCTGCCGCCAGACCATTTTTGAATTGGAGCGTAAACGTCAAACGATGAACCGCATACGGCACACATTGACGAAAAATTTGATTTATGTTTGGTTCTGTTGACATCGTTTATTCCTCACATTCTAATTTTTTTCGGATATTTTTAAGTCAATAAGAAGTTTTAATCCTTTGGCAGCAAGTTTGGGTTCATTATTTTTAACGAAACTTTCTATATCACCAAAACATGGTTCCCATATTTCCCAAATCTGGTCTGTACGTTTTTTCTGGTGTTCCAGATATTTTAACGCATTGTCTTTACCGTTTAACAATAATTCGTTACGCACTGCCGACAGTTGACTTGCGCTGGGTAATTTGTTTTGATAAGTTTTCCAAATATTCAATGCTTTGGTAATCATTTCTTTTTCTGTTTTATCCGATTTAAGAGATTGCGATGGGGGGTTATAAACCGGCATATACATTTTTGTTGCTTTTCCCGGATGAACGGCAACCGCACCGAAACCTTGATTGCGTCCGCCGCCGAGACCGGATTTGATTTTATCGGCGAGGTCGTCAATATTGGTGTTAAAAATAATCACACTTCCGGGCATCACACAACGGCACGCACGAACACGTTTTCCTTTTCCGGTTAAGATTCCTTTTCCGTGACGATTCCAACCAAATTGAATACCGATAACAGTCCCCATACATTTTTCCGGTTTGATTTTCCATGCGTTTTCGACAAATGTTTTGAACTCTTTATTGGCGGATGGATCGGATGGTTTATCGGGTAAAAGAATCGGCGATTGTACAATAAGAATTATTTTCCCTTCAAGCGGTTGCCCGTTCCATGGCAAACTGTTTTCGTTACCGTCCATTTCCAGAACAATTATTTTTCCGTTACCGTGTGTACTGCGTTTTTTACCAAACGAAACAGCGGTACTTTTAACGGCACTTTCTGTTTCGTTATCAAGAGATTTTCTAAATAGTTCTGCTGCAAATTTCGGTAAACGAACAATGCCGGACCAAACAATCGGAGCAATCGAATCAAGTTGAAACAAATTTCGTTCCAATATTTCTTCATCATATTCATTTTTTTTTATACTATTCAAAACGCCGTGAGCAGAGAGAATATGCGGCATGGAACCGGCTTTCCAAAGTTCGATGTCATGGTCATTTTCCGTTTGTAACAACACGCCGCCGGTCGCTTTGAGCGGATTCGCTCCATCAACTTCGTTCCATTTATACGGAGGAATGGCCTCATCGACAACGGTTTTACCGGGTTCCAGTGTTTCGCCGTCGCTAATTAATTTTGCAACTTTATGTGTGAGTGAAACCTGTAACGGAACCGGATAATTTTCTTTCTTCTCTTGTTGAGACACCGCGCACGGAAGAAGCGGATACGCACGAAAATTTTCATCGTTAAATAATTTCGTTGCAGCGTTTTCGTTCAACAAATTTAACCGGTTAAGAATTAAACCTTGTACTGCGCTGGCGGGAATGGTAAAACCGCTTTTGATCACATTGCCCGGAACAGGATGCTCCGGACAACAAACCGGTGAATCCGCTTCAAAAATCAAACGTAATGTAACAGTTTCTGTTTGTGAAACAGTTTCCGTTTGTGAAACAGTTTCCGTTTGCGAAAAGTCAACATTTTTATTTTGTAATTGTCCCTCTTTTTTTGATTCTAAAAGTCGCTTGAACAAATCGCCCGGCATGAGATTTTGTTGGTTGCAAAATTCGATGATACATTTTCCTCCTCCGCGAGTTCTGTTTCCGCCGACGGTGCCAATCGATAACATCGCCAAACGAATCGCAACATCTTGCCGACTTTCTTCTTTCGCATTCACGGTCACTATTCCTTTGAAGACACTGCCGACAGCAATTCGTTCTGTTGTCCGTAACGAAGTCTCTTTTGCTTTTCCTAATTCGGAATCAATACTTGTACGGGAAATAAAAGACGTTTCAACATTTTCATCAGCAACCGCATCGGAAATATGAAAACACGATTCGGTTGTCCAATCATTTTCGCCGTTCTCATCTGCTTTACCGCAACATTCATTCGCAAGACTTTTTAAATCAGGAAACAACGTTTCGATTTTTAACAATTCTTCACGAATCAAACCTTTGAGATGAGTTGCGGGAATGGTTGGTTTACCGTTACGGTTGCGCGGAACATGTTGATTGATAATATCACCGCCGGTTCCTGTTCCGGGTTCCGCGTCACTCTTTAATGTTAAGGTGTAAGTGTATTGCATGTTAATTGTCCTCCGTTGTGGTTTGCGTTAACCGGTGTTCTTCTTCGAGTAACGAAACCGCGTCAAGGAATGTTGTATAACGTTCACCGTTATGTTCCGTCCAAGTAGAACCAATTTTTCCGTCAAAATCTTTTTCTTTTAACATTTCGAAAATTTCATTGTTTTGCTTTTTTATTGCTGCAAGACGTTGAATCCGTTTTGCCCAAGAAAGTTTCAAAATTGTTTGACATTCCGCTAATAAACCGGAGGGTATTTTGCGCAACTTTTGTTTCAAGACTTCCAATTTTGTAATGTCCTCAATTTTATACGGACGTTCTGTCAATATAATTTTCGTGTTAATATCTTTAATATCTTCGTCGTAAAACACCAAATCACGATTACGCCGTGCAGTTGGTGTGTCGAGCATGGATTCCGTGATATGTTCCCAATCAATTGCGGCGGGTGTTACTTCTCCGTCTTTTTTATCTTTTTTATCTTTACGAAACTTTCCTTTTGCGCTTCCAAGCAACTTTTCAGCATAAGGAATGGACGTATGCAACGGAAGTGAAACATTGGTGTAGGCAATTCCGGCACTGATCGTCAATTCGCCGTTTGTTCCAACCCAAAGATGTTGATTTTGATGATGTTTTTGATATTCTTCATCTTTCTTTTTACTCAACTTGTTAAATGTTTCAATCAATGTTTTTGCGAACTCTAACGCACAAGACGAGTGAATGATTACCGTAACATCATCGCCGCCGAGAATCAACGGACGAAACGGCAAAACCAAGAAATTGTCGTCCGGTGAAATAGTACAACTGTTTTCGTGATACCAATCTTTGATCATTTTTGTCAACGCTTTATAGAACGCATTTTTTGTACAACAATCAAGTTGTTTACTCATTTCTCGGTACCATTCATTTTTTTGTTGCTCTGAATCGTCTTTGTGTTGTTTTTCAAACGCACGAAATTGTGATCCCATATCGTTACCGTCGAGACAAACGATTGCCCAACGGTTGCGGTTACCCAGCGATTTACTGCCTAATTTTCCTTCGTGTTCTTGAGAATCGACGTTGGAAAGAAAGTTGATAGATTGCCTGTCTCGTGAGTTAATTTCTTTGGGTAAATCGTTCCATATTTTATCGAGAATTTTATTGTCGAGAGAATCTTTTTTCCAAGTATCTGCTTCTTCGCGGCGTTTTTCGATAATTGGATGAGTTCGGTCTTCGCAAATTGTCGGCAACATTCCCGACACCGCGTCCGGTTCTCCGTCCAAATTAGGAACGAAAGCGTAGAGGTCGTCGGCGCAATGAACGACTTCGGAAAACGAACCGGCAACTCCTAACCGTAAATCAAGACCGTAGTCTTCTGCTTTTTCAACAAGAGCAAATCTTATTTCATTAATTTTATTTTCATTTTCAGAGTGAAAAATCCCGCGGCCGCCGCCGGTAAAAATGACTTCATTGTGCCAACAACCCTTTGCCCACTGATCGAACTTGTCAATCAACAGACTTGCGCCGACAATGTATTTCAATTTTGGAACGCTAAATATAAATTGTTGAATTCCTTTAATATCATAAGCGAGATAATTTGTCATCATTATTTTGATATTACTTTCCTGTTAATGATTTTCTAATGAAATATCTAATACATCCCCTTCCTGATAGTTTGGAGAGTGGGATGAAACAATAACGGCACCGAGTCGCGGGTCATAGACGGCAATTGCTGAAGCGGAACTTCCATGAAGCAAGTGTTGTGCCATTCCGTACCGCCAAATGGGAGCACGTCCTTCGATAATCACAACAGCACCTCGCGGAATTTCCGGCAAGGTCGGCAATGGTTCGTTTGGTCTAATCGGATGCTCAACTCCGATGTGATAAAAAACAGGTATCATTATTTTTCAGAATATTTTTTATATCATTTCACCCAAATGCATCTTTGCTATTTTGTCCGTTAATGTTATTAAAATAAGATATTTGGGTAAAATAAAATACATGGTTTCGGTAATTTATTTAACTTTATATTGTTTCTATTTTACTAAAATTTGGTACTACCGTATCGAATAAATAGATTACGAAACTTTATTTTAGTGAATGGTGGGGCAATGCAACTAACAACCAGTACCTCAGCAAAACAGAAAAATACTATGAAAACGGAGATTAGTATAGTATCGGAAAGAAAAAAAACAATATGAGTTTTGATTTTACCGAAATAATTTCCAGCGTTTGCAAGTTGTGTGTTAAAATAGGTAAAATTTTAATAGGGATTGTGATTTTAAGCCGAAGTTCCTGAGAAACTGAGTTGTTTTTTTGACGTAAGTCTTTAGTAATCAAGGGGTTGAGTTTAGTTTTTGGTGAAAATGTGTAGGCACGTATTTTGTTTTGTCCTCTATTGATAGTTGCTTGAAGTGTCTTATATTATCGGCATGTATGTGGCTAAAATCCCTAATCACGGTTCCAAACCGACTTACCTTCTCCGCGAATCCTATCACGAAGACGGCAAGGTGAAAACACGTACTGTTGGAAATATTACCTCGCTCGGAGTTGACAAAATCGCCCGAATATCACAAATCCTCAAAGGGCAGACCTCGTTCCCGCTTCGTTGGCGATTGAAATATTCCGTACACGTCCTCACGGTCACGTGGACGCGATCCTTCGCGCTATCCGCCGCTCGGTCTGGAACAACTCATTTCCCGCGAACCTTGTCGTCAACGCAATCTTGTTCTTGTGATGATCGTTCAACGTATCATTGCCCCACGTTCCAAACTTGGGACGACTCGCGAATGGAACAATACGACGCTTACCGAAGAGTTGAATATTGACACGAAAAAAGAAGATGCGGATAGTCTTTATGCGGCGATGGATTGGTTACTCAAACGCCAATGCCATATTGAACAACAATTAGCCCAACGTCATTTATCCGAAAAGGCAATGACCTTGTACGATATATCGTCCAGTTATGTTGAAGGCGAATGTTGTTCGCTTGCGAAGTTTGGTCATAATCGCGATGGGAAAAGGGTACAAAAATCATTGTTTATGGTTTACTCACGGATTCACATAGCTGCCCGATTTCGATTCAGGCTTATCCGGGCAACACCCATGATTCCACCGCCGTCATCGATCAAGTGGAAAAAATCCGTCACCAATTTGGGCTGAATCATGTTACATTTATTAGTAATCGCGGCATGGTTACGGGAGTTCAAATGGAGCAATTAAAAAAGCATTCCGGTCTTCGCCATATCTCCGCACTTCGCAGCGAGTCGATTCACCAATTTATTAAAGACCGTCTTGTGGAATGTTCTATTTTTGACGCGAAAAATATCGCCGAGATTGTTTCCAACGAGTATCCCCAATGGATGTTTAATTGTTTGTTATAACCCGCTCTTGGAAGTACGGCGGCAAAAAAACGTGAAGAATTATTAGTCGCAACAGAAAAAACGTTAAACGAATTATCGCAACAAATCGCAAGACCACAAAATATCTCTCTATTGTCTTTACCGCAACACTTTTGACAACAGGAAGCAGGAATAAAATTAACGCAACCGGAAACGTTACACTAAACGGAACGCTCGCGTTCGATTTGACTGATTACAACTCAACAGCAGTATTGACTTTCAAGCGGGACAGCAATGGATTTTGATGTAGTCGAAAATAAAATTAAGGCAAGTGAAATAACACTCAACGGAACAGTAAACATTAAAAATATTCAATCAGGGCAAATCAATAATGTTATCGTTTCAACAAATACTCCACTCGATCAAAACCGGCTCAACGGAATTTTCATATTCACAAAATTACTCGCAACAATAACTCCCGAATTCACCAACAACAATAAAACAATGAATCTCACAACCATTTCGCAAACCGCTGAACAATTTACGTTGCAAAATAATTTTCGCAACAACCAAACACAACTCGCCGCATTGTTCGACAGTTACGCTCCGGTGCAACAACTTTTGTTGTCGCTTGATACACGAGAACAACTTGAAGAAATTATCAAACCGTTGCTTGTTGCGGAAATTGCAGTGGAAACTCAAAACTTGCCGCTGAATCATCCGTATCTCCGTGTCTTCAATCATCTCAGTAATTTACCGTTC
The DNA here is from genome assembly GCA_031257725.1 of Planctomycetaceae bacterium. Taxonomy (GTDB): domain Bacteria; phylum Planctomycetota; class Planctomycetia; order Pirellulales; family Thermoguttaceae; genus WRKP01. Next base: position 10,418 of record JAIROD010000444.1, read on the forward strand.
GGAAACATTAATAAAAATAAAAATAAAAATAATTTCCACAACGTCAATTCCGGTACACTGTTTCGCTGTCAATCGGCTTGTTCGCCTGCTGCGTGTAACTTGACGAACTCTCAATATGAATTTTGGTTTGAAGGCTATTATCGTGCCGAAAATATCAGTGGTGATTCCAACGCACTTGGTTACAAAACATCACGCAGCGGAATGATGGTTGGAGTTGACCGGAGAATCGGTAACAATTTGACAACCTGTTTGGTTTTCTGCTACGGAAATCCGTACGCTTATAATTCCATCGCGAAAATCGAAGCCGACGATTACATGTTCGGAACTTACGCCCGACTAAAAATCTCCGAAATTTACGCCAACGCATTTTGGGGTTACGGTTATCAGAACTATGAATTGCGCCGGAATCTTGCAAATAATATGAATAACAACACCAAATACAACGGCGATTCAATGTACGCCAGTTTGGAAGTGTTCAAACCAATTCGGTTACAAAACAATTTCACCGTTTCACCGCTTGCCGCTATTGATTTCCAAAAATCATGGGCGGACGGATTCAATGTTAATGTTGCAGGATTGCCGTTGTCGATTGTCAAAAGTGATCTGGAACAAACCGTGTTACGAATCGGTGTCAATTCCTGTTATAAAAATCTGCGAACACGTTTACAATACGGCTATCAAGTTGCCGGAGATCTGTACGGAATCTCACGAACTTCAATCACCGGCGGGAACAACTCCAGAATCTTAACCGGCACAAATCTCGGACGTAACACGTTAAACGTTGGTTTCGGCGGGAATTTCAAAATCGGTAAACGCACAAAATTATTCGCCGACTACGACTTCGATCTCGGTGAACATTCCACCTCGCATACCGGTCAATTCGGTATCGTAACAAATTTCTAAAGAGAGAACTGTCCGCTGATTACACAGATTTTCGCAGATTATTTTTAAACATAATCTGCGTTAATCAGCGTAATCTGCGGATAGTCAATTTCGGAGTCGCGCCGGTTGGCGTTATGGAAATCGGACTTAACGGAAGTATTCCAAGTTGTTGAATCACGTTGGTAAGATCAACCGCTCCATCTTTACCCTTTTTACGGTCAACATCAATTACAAGAGCATTGTCACATTTAAGTCCGATGTTACAATTTGGAAATTCACGCCGCCAGTCGGCAATCACCTGTTTATTTGTTGTTGCGGAATTACAACCCTTCGGAGCTTTCAAAGCAAACGGAATCTTGCCGTTCGGCGCGCACGGAAAGACCGCATAAGCAAGTGAGGCAAGATGAAGGGCTTCGTCGGCAAACAAACTCATAAGAATTTCCTAAACAAGATACTATCTACGTCGATGGTAATACCGCAATCGTCGTGAATATCCGAACAATAAATACAATAAGGCAAGTCCGGAAATGATCAAAATAGCGATTGGCGGAGGTTCCGGTGTTACAATCGGTTG
>JAIROD010000569.1 GCA_031257725.1 Planctomycetaceae bacterium
TGGCAGGATGGTTACAGTATTTTTTCGATTAACCCTGTAGAGTTAGATATTGTTGTTCGATATATTGACACCCAAGAGGAACATCATAAAAAACGTACATTTAAAGAAGAATTATTAGCATTTTTGAAAAAACATAAATTTGAATATGATGAAACCTATCTGTGGAATTAGGCTATCACCCTTTCAGGGCTTTTTATTATATGGATTATTTTCGTAGGGCGTTGCCCTACGCTAATGCTGAATGCCCCGTTGGGGCGAATTTGTATTTCAATTTTGTATTTCAATTGTATATTTCAATAACATCATCTGACAAAAAAATTATGCACTAAATTTTATGAACAATAAACAATCTCCATCAACAAATATCAGTGAATTGCGCGGCTGGTTAAAAACCGGTTCGGCGGACAATGCGTTGACGAAAATTAGATCATTATTAAACACAAATAAATTTTCACCGGAAGAATTAGCACTTATTGGTAAAATGATTTTACCGCGTATCGCTAATCAGAACAATACGATACATGTTACACTTTTAGGACAATGTACAACAACATGGCTTGGTTATCATCTTGCGGTTCACGGGTTAAAACACGGACAACAACTGGCAATTCACGATACAGAATATGATACTGTTTTGCAATCGCTCATGGAATTGCCGGAAAATACAACTGATTTTTTCGTCCTCATACCTTGGAACCAACGTATTTTGAAACAAATTCGCAGTACAGAAAAATTACCGGATGAAATTATTGAACAAGAACTCAAATTTTGGCAACAAGTTTGGAATTTATCACTACAAAAAAATGGGCGGATTATTCAGGTTGGTTATGATTACACTATTGCAGGAGCATTAGGTTTTCATTGTTCGGCAAAACACGGCGGAGAAATTGATACGATTCGTGAAATAAATTCACGTATTCGTCAATCATTACCCAATGGAACATTTTTTATTGATCTTGAAACACTTTCCGGTATTATCGGACGAAAATCATTTTATAATTCAAGACAATATTATTGGACAAAACTACCTTTCTCCGAATTAGGAACAACATTACTCGCAGAACGAATCGAAAACGCAATTAATGTTATGCGAACCGGCTCAAAAAAAGTATTGGTGCTTGATCTCGACAACACGCTTTGGGGAGGTGTTGTCGGTGATCTTGGAGCGTATGATATTGAACTTGGTGAAAGTCCCGAAGGTGAAGGATATCGTGATTTTCAACTGTATTGCAAAAATTTATCGAAACGCGGAATTTTACTCGCCGTTGCAACAAAAAATGATGAAGTCAACGCCAAAGAACCATTTGAAGTAAATCCGAATATGGTACTCAAACTTGATGATATTGTTAGTTTTCAAGCACATTGGCGACCCAAAAGCGAAAGTATGAAAACAATTGCAAGAGAGTTAAATCTTGGAATCGACAGTTTAGTTTTTTTTGACGATAATCCCGCAGAGCGTGAGGAAGTTCATCAAAATGCGCCGGAAGTTGCCGTCGTTGAGGTACCGGAAGATGCAGCGGATTATATTTTTGCATTAGAAAATTCACTCTTTTTTGAAACACTCTCCATAACAACCGCCGACACAGAACGAACACAACAATATTTGAACGAAAATAAACGTAAAACATTTGAAAATTCATTCACTAATCTGGACGATTATTTGAAATCGCTTGAAATGGTTGGAAAAATTACACCAATTAACGATGGCAATCTGCAACGTGTTGTTCAATTACTTTCAAAAACCAACCAATTTAACGTTACAACGAAGCGTCATGATGAACAAACGATCCGCCGTTTTTTGTCCAATCCGCAAACAATTGCATTGACATTAGAATTATCGGACAAATTCGGCGAACACGGTTTAATTGCCGTCGCCATCGGACTTCCTCATAATGCAATTGACGAACAACAATTCGTGAACAATTCGGAAATCATAAAAGAAGGCGATTTAATTATTGATACTTTTTTAATGAGTTGCCGCGTACTCAATCGTACCGCTGAACATTTTTTAATGAATGAAATTATTGAACAGGCAATTCAAAAAAGATTCAAACGAATCGTCGGTGAATATATTCCAACAGCAAAAAATAATATGGTGAAAAATTTATTTTTGACTTTTGGATTCGAAACAAATAGTGTTTTGGAAAATCAACAATTGTTTTTTCTCACTGTACCAACATCAGTATTAAAAACATTTGTTAATGCTACATTAACAGTTAACAAAAAGGAACTATTATGACACGTGATGAATTTATAACAGAATTAGAGTTTGTTTTTAATGTTGCCGAAGGAACTCTTCGACCCGAAACAGAACTCTGCACCCTCAAAACATGGGATTCCATCGGAATGCTTAATGTGATGACATTGATGAAAGAAATCAATGTATCAACTAATGTCAGTTTACTTCGTGAAGGTAAAACCATTAGTGATTTAATTAAAATTACTACAAACAATTTGGAATAAATATTGGAAACAATTTTATAATAAAGAAACGTTATTATATTTTGCTACTTCTGAAGTTTGTGTAACAATATATTTTTTGTTTTGTTATTTTAGGGTGATATTAAATTCACGTAACTATCGCCAACTATTATTTCGCCCCGAAGGGGCAATGCGTAACAACCCGCCGTAACACGGCGGGTAACGACACTCACAAACAATCACCCTGAAAGGGCAATGGATTAGTGAATAGGTCGCAAGCGTAATTATTTTCCTTGCGGTATGAACTTCATATACGCCGCTATTAACTCATCCACTGCCCTTTCAGGGCGAGGATGATTGGGAGATTAGTACCTACCGCGTTGCGGTAGGTTGTTACGCAATGTCCTTTCAGGACGTAGGATTTTTGACTTTTTATAATACATACAATAAAGAAATAATGTAACTATCCGGTTTGTTTTATTAATTTTTAGGGTGATATTAAATTCACGTAACTATCGCCAACT
>JAIROD010000577.1 GCA_031257725.1 Planctomycetaceae bacterium
TATTTTTCTGTTTTCTCTTCTTTTTTCGGAGCATCTAACCATGGCTTCGGAATATCGAGGTCAATATCCGAAATGACTTCGCCTTTATCATTCCACTCAATCTGACGACCAAAAAGACGGTTACGTACTATCGTTTTGTAACTGGCAGGATAACCCGTCGGGTGAAATTTGACTTCCGTTCCGTTGCCAATCAAAGGGACTTTTCTTTTTGAAAAAAATATATCCCCATCTTTAATTGATAACATATTATCATTGAATTCAAGATCACCTTCGTAATAAATAACTGGGGTTGATTCTGTTACAATCAGTGCATATCCCTGTTGACCTGTAAACAAGTTTTTTACGTCGACGGTAGCAATCAAACTTTCCATACCTTGATGGTTGTAGGCAATACAGCGTATGATATCATCGTTACTTCTGGTTTTAAATAAAGGTAATTCTTTGGTTTTGGCAAATTGATGGGAAACTGCGTCAGAATACAACCAATGAACCTGATTAATAATCTTATCAATTTCTTTTTGAAAAACTTTCACGGATTTTAAATGAACAGAGAAGTCAATACTTTTTACGTCAACAGGCGCAGGAATTATATCCATCGAAGCAAGAATATCCGCCTTACCGTTAATCAATATCTCGTCTGATTTCATCCATGATATTTCGCATTTATCTTTACCAACATAAACAATAAGTGACAACGGTTGAAACCCTTTCTTCAATTCCGCCGTAATACTATATTTAAATTTAGTTGTAACACTACCATTGTTACTATAATTTGCTTCCTCGTATCCGGCAAGGTCGCCATTTTCATGATATAACACATCTATTGCGGTATGGTTTCTATATCCGTGTTCCGTTTTACTATAAAATAGAAGACTCGTTCCGCATTGTTCAGTGGTAAATTGATCAATAATATCCAAATGATTTTCGCGTTCACCATCACGGCATAAACCAAGTAAAAAAGAAATATTATTGCTCGTAAATCCGCGACTTATCATTTCAATTCTCTTAAAAATTTTCTGTGATTGGGGCGGATCGATCGAATCAAGAACCGATTGATCATTCGCATCCGCTGCAATCACAGTTGTCAATGATATCATGGCAATCATTGACAAAACCCGAATAAACAAGACTTTTAAAAATTTTTTTAAGTAATACATTGGTCAAAAAAAGATTCTAATTTAATCTAAAGCATTTGTTGAACCAGAGTAATCTGGATTAATAATTCCGTCACTGTGTTGAGAAATCTGTACGGCATGAGTATATGGATTGGCACACCGCCATTTGATACCTGGACCATAGAGTCCATTCGGATCGCTAGGATCTGTAGGGTCAGTGGGACTGATTCTAAAAGCGTGATAGTGTACAAGTCCATTACCATTTGGTGGATTGCAACCAGCTACTCCAGCAATAACAGATGATTGAGATGTACAATTTTTCCCACCGATAGTAATAACACTGTATTGATTACTGTTAACTGCGACAACTTTAGCAATTGCATTTTTCGCATTACTTGGCGTGATCTGAGAACTTATTGAGGAATACCAAGCATGACCATCATCTAATCCTACAGTCCCGTTAACAGGCGTAACATAATCAATCAAATGGTTTTTCATGCCTGCCTGAGGATAGAATCCTTCTGCATGATTTGCAATTTTAATATTGGGATGATTAGGTAAATCAAGGTTTTCATCGGGCAATAAAAGATTGGTGTCTATTGCGATTTTCCAAAATGAATGTCCAACCTCGCCATAAAAGTGGCGAACACCAATAATTGTTTTTTTACGCAAAGGTGGAGGACAAGCATACACAGAGAACGTTGCATCAACAACATCAACATTTATTGAATGTGAACTTGATAGAGTTGAGTCATCGTTAAATATAACAGTTACACTTAAAGTAAGCGAATGATTTCCGGTTTGAGAAAATTTTGTATTCGATGTTATGCTTGAGTACAGATGTCTTGCGGTACCTGTTGCAGATTTTTTATCTGAAGATAGACTCATATTCGGACTGGTACTGATTATTAATCCATGATTACAACTTGTTATCGTATATTGTATTGTTTTAACTTCTGCTGGGACTTCTTCTAATCGTTTACCTTGAGAATCAAACAGCGACACGGTAAACCTAAATGTTACTGCTTCATTCACGGCGGCCGGATCGGGATTAGCGGCGGGTTTTCCCTCGTCAACTGTAAGACTAAAGTTATCACTATCCGCCGCGTTGACGTGACTTGCAATACATACCGAAAGTATGGTAATCGCAATGATGAACACTCGATAAAAATTGAGTAATTGAGACATTGTCAGTTCCTTTCTGTTTTGTTACCAGGTTTGTTTTAACCTGTTTTCTTCAAGAAATTGGTGATATTTTAAACCTTTCCATTCGAATTCCTGAAAATGGTTACGTCCAAGTCGGGTTCGTTCCTGCCAAAGTTGTTGACCATATTTTAGTTTTCCAAAGTCGATTTTATCCTGTATATCGAACATTTGAATTTCACGCAAAAGTTCTCCGACATCTGAACGAATACGTTCTTTGTCGGAATCGCACAATCCGGTAGGGGACTTAGGTAAATTTCCATTAAATATAACAAAAGTACGAATCAATGGCAAGAGAGTACGTCGGGCAGTTGGAAAAAATTGAATCGAATTAGAGTCACGCAAACACAATAAATGATCCATCGTTTTAACTCCCCA
>JAIROD010000693.1 GCA_031257725.1 Planctomycetaceae bacterium
TTTTAATTTTGTAAGTATTGTATTCAGTAGCGATCCTCTTGCTTATCATCAGAAAAAGGGAGCGTTTGTTGTTTGCGGACAACCCAGATTGAGGTTACCTGCCCCAAAATAACAAACGCTCCCTTGTGGTTGTTCCGTGCCGGAATATTCCTAGCGTTCACCGGCTGGTTGTTCAATTAGGTCAATTAAAGTAGAACATTGCGAGGTAGGCGATCCGTCCGCCGGACGGTCGCGCCGGTTGAGATTTCACTGACACCAGGAAGGTTTGTCCTGTCTATCGCACGTCGATTCAATAATAAACCGTTTTGCTGGGGCAAACCGTTGGGGAATCAGTGAAATCTCAACCGGCGCGAATGGTCGCCTACCTGCCAATAATTGACCTAATATTTTTATCCATGTTAACAACCACCCTCTGAACGCTAGGCAATTTCCCAACGCTTCCCCAGTGAATGTTGAGAATTTTAAGGTCATTGGGTCTTTTTAGAATTTCCCCAACATTCCGAAATGATCCTCTTTCATCTTTTTTTACGAAACATGTTGCAGTGTTTTAAAAAATTCTTTATGATATACGCTTAATCCCTTTTTGCCGAAGTTGGCAGGAAGTTAGGAAAGATGAGTAACATATCACCGTAAAAGATGACAGAATCTTTCGGGTAGAGCGTTGTCAATTCGGCGACAATCAAAATTACTGTGAACATGTTATTGACATTGCGTTAGTTTTTAAGCAAGCCGGACATTTGATTCAATCCGCATCCGATTTAATTCACCTCCCAAGTATGTTTTTTCTCGAATTTTTTCATTTCCTGTCGGTTCTTTTTCTGTGGAAGTTGCCCAAACTTTCGGCAGTTAAAACCGTATTGAAGAATCGGATAACTCCCGTCCTCGCTCTTGCTTTTTTGATTTTCAAGACGTTATTCCGCTCCGTTTCATTTTGTTTCCGATTTCTTGGTTTTTTCCGCCGCCGGTTATTTTGTTGGCGCGAAACCAATGGAGTTTTTGCTTATTTGTCAAAATTGTCAAAATTTCCTTTTAGTTGCGGTGTTGGTTATTCCGTCTGGATGTTTGGAAACGTATTGCCAGTAAGAGTTTGTACATCGTGGAATTTTCCGGTTTGTGCTGTATTTCCGGTTCTTTTGATTGCTTTTTCGCCTGATTTGTCCGCTTTTTTCAGGATTCAAATCTGATCGTTCAAGGGCAATCATTATGGAAACAATACAATTGATCATGATCGTAGCCGCATCGGTTTTCTCAATAATTGCGACTTATCTTTGTGTTCGGTTTGTGGATGCCCGTCGTCTGGCGGACGCGGGTATCAAGGCAAAAGAACTCTTACGCCGCGCCGAACTCGACGCTGAAAACACAATCCGCGATGCGGAACTTCGCGTTAAAGAAAAATCAATTCAACTAAAAGAGGAAAATGAAAACGAATTTCGGAAAATCCGGCAAGAACTCCATGACCGGGAACGTATTCTCGATAAACGGCAGGATATTCTCGACAAACAAGCGGAAGATCAACGGAAATTGGAAAAACTTGTCGAAAACACTCAACGAAAATTGACCGAACGGATAGCGGACACTAACCGCCGTAATGATGAACTCTCAAAATTAATCGAAAAAGAACGTTTGACTCTCCATGAATTTTCCGGTTTAAATCGTGAAGAAGCCACCGAGCGATTGCTCCGGCAACTTGAAAAAGAACTCAACGAAGAAACCGGTTCATTGATTATTCGCTATGAAAAACAATTGAGAGAACGTTGTGAAGTACTTAGCCGTAATATTTTGTTGAGTGCGATTCAACGTTATGCCGCTCCGCATACCGCCGAATCAACAACCAGTACCGTTGACATTCCAAACGATGATATGAAAGGACGGATAATTGGCCGTGAAGGACGCAATATACGAACTTTTGAAAAAACAACCGGAGTGGACATTATTATTGATGATACGCCGGGAGTGGTTATTGTCAGCTGTTTTGATCCGATTAGGCGTGAAGTAGCACGTTTGGCGTTGAACCGATTGATTGCCGATGGTCGGATTCATCCTTCACGAATCGAAGAAATTGTCAGCGATACAAACCATGAAATTCAAATGTTCATTCAAAAAGCCGGACAAGATGCAGCTCAGGAGGTTGATATTTTCGGACTAAATGAACGAACCATCAATCTTCTTGGTCGATTGCATTTCCGAACAAGTTACAGTCAAAATGTTCTCCGTCACGCCATCGAAGTGGCGTTCCTTTCCGGTTTGATTGCGGTCGAACTGGGGCTTAACGAAAAACTGGCACGGCGATGCGGGTTGTTGCACGATATTGGCAAGGCAGTGGATCACGAAACGGAAGGCGGACATCCCAAAATCGGTGCTGATTTATTAAAACGTTATGGCGAACCGTTAGAAGTGATTCAGGCGGCGTTGGGACATCACGAAGACCCCAAAATTGATTATCCGTACACAATTATTGTTGCGGCGGCTGATGCGTGCAGTGCTTCACGCCCCGGAGCCCGTCGGGAATCGTTGGAACATTACGTCCGGCGTATGGAGGAATTGGAAGCAATCGCCAACGAATTTCCGGGAGTCGAACAAGCGTATGCGGTTCAGGCGGGGCGTGAAATGCGGGTACTTCTCAACGCCCTACAATCAACCGACGAAGAAGCCGCCAAAATTTGCCGTGATATTGCCCTGTCTTTGACGGAACGTGTTCAATTCCCCGGAGAAATAAAAGTTACCGTAATCCGTGAAACCCGTTTTGTCGAAATTGCCAAGTAAAGCCAACTGAGAATCTCTAAAAATTCGGAATTTACCGAAAATTAACAGCGTGGGCTTGCCCCGCGTTGTTCGACTTAACTCCAACAACACGGGGTAAATCCCGTCGTTAACTATTAATTTATTAATTTATTAATTTATTAATTTATTAATTAATAGGTCGAAAATAAAAAATTGAATGATGAGAGATGCCTATTTTTCTTTTTTAACTATTCAGTCGTGCATTTTTCGTTTGACAAATTGAATTTGATGAACAATCTATTTTTTCGGGCAACCCTTTTTAATTAATGAATTAATGAATTAATAGTGGTTGTCCAATACGCCGACAACCACGACTGAATAGTTACGGTTTTTTTATACCCGTTGG
>JAIROD010000784.1 GCA_031257725.1 Planctomycetaceae bacterium
TTTCAAGCAATTAGTTAACGACGGGGTTTACCCCGTGTTTTAGGGTTAAGTTGAACAACGCGGGGCAAGCCCACGCCGTTAACTTTCGGTAAATTCTGAATTATTAGAGGTTCCCATATATTGTTTGATTTTAAAGTGTGGAGAGTATAGCAGAATGTTTAATTTTCAAAAAGACCAATTTTGAGAAAATAGCGGATAAGTGTAATGATTCGGAAATTTTTTTGTATGATCGGTCAAGGTTGTTTTTTTGCCGGTCCGTTTGTGGTGTTGGCAATTGGACTCGCGATGATTTCGATGCACGGTCTTTTCGGTTCGATCAATCCTGAAACAATGGATCGAGCCGATCTAATTCATGTGATGAGATTCCGTGATTTTCGGAAATTACCGCCGGAAACAGTAACCGCTCTCACATATCGTGTTGAAGCGGAATTTGGACGGAGGTCGCCTAATAAGCCTAAGTTTGAATTTTCGGAAACGGAAAGAAAAATTTATGTTTATTTTCAGAATAGTCGGTCAGAGCAGAAGTCGTGTTTCGAGACGAATCTTCTTTTGATGGCGCGGACACGTTATTTTCAATGGATGAACGATTATGTGTCCGCTTCACAGGAACAGCAGGCGGTTTTGATGAAAGAAGTGGTTGATGATATGAAGTATTGGGAAAAGGTTTATATGGATTTTCTTCATGCTTCCGGTTTGCCGATTCCGTCGATGGCTGAACTGATTCGTGAATTTGAGAATATGATCGAGCAGTTCAAAATTGGAGCAACGTCGGAAGAGATTGTACGCATTGACAATTTCAAACAACGGATCAACACGGCGTTTATTGCCAGTGAAATTCAAGGAAAAGCACAAAATCTTTCCGGCAATATTTCCACTACGGTATCAAAGATGCTCGGTACTTTTCTGATCATGCCGAAAAAGAAAGAAAAAGAAAAAAAGAAGTAGTCGATTGGATTGGGTAATGGGAGTGTTTGTTGGGGCGTGCGACCACAAGCAAGGTTGCCCTCAAACAACAAACGCTCCCCAAGCGGAATGATTGACGTATGGCTAGTGTAATCCGCCTGCAACAGTAATTGTCTATTTTGTTTTAACCTTTTTTGTAATTATTCAGTAGATTGGTCATTCGATGGTAGGCGACCTTTCGCCGAAAGGTTTTACTAAATACTAATACGGCGATAGCCGACTTGCCCCTGTTTGCAGATGGAAATTAAAAACCAACCGCGTACAACTCAAATAATAAACCAACCGGCGCAACCTTTCGGCGAAAGGTTGCCTGCCATGTAATTTCCATTCGTAAACAAATTTACGAAAATTAAAATAGACAGTTACCTAAAAAGATGTGACGGTGCACTTGTCTGATAACTTTGAAGTGACTTAAAAATATCGGGACGGTAATTGAAATTGGGACAAAATTATTCAGAATTTATCATTTGTATGTACAGTATCCATGTATTATTTTGATCATAATTGACTAATGAGTTTACTATTGACATTTCGGAACGGTATATACTGTAAACGGTTAGAAAAGGGTTGTTTTAGGAACGCAGTCGTCCCGACTGCATAGAACGACGTAACGTTATTTTAGTAATATATCAGTGAAATATTTTTTTTTAACTATTCAGTCGTTTACTCCGAATGACTACCCCTAGCCCCTCCGAAGGCGGGGAATCATTCCCCTCCTTCGGAGGGGCAGGGGGGGTAAAAAATAAACTTCAATCTCCGAAAAATTCCACTGATATATTACGATTAAAGGCTTTCAGTCCATTTAACTAACTAACTAACTAACTTTCACCAATCTTTAAGGAGATTATTATGAACAAAAATTATGTTCATTCCGAAAACGGAAAATCAACACAAAATTTGGGGTTCACCCTTGTTGAACTTCTTGTGGTGATTGCGATCATCGGTGTGTTGATCGCTCTTCTGTTGCCCGCCATCCAAGCCGCACGTGAGGCGGCGCGGCGTTCGATGTGTACCAACCACTTGCGACAACTCGGCGTCGCCGTCCACAACTTCCACGACACCAACAAAAACTTGCCGCCGCTTGCATTGGGACCAAGCCGTGCCGGTTTGTTTGTGTTTCTGATGCCGTACTACGAACAGCAGTCCCTGTATAGTTCGTTGACCAAAGGTTTCGCGACCACTGCCAATGTTCATGGTATCGGCAGACGTTTGGACAACTCGACCCACTCAGGAGCAGTCAACACTACCGGACAACAACGGGGACTTTGGTACAACGGCACGGGTACCAACGGAGGTACCAATGAAGCGGAGAGGCTGATAACCGGCAATGTCCCCATTGTCAAATGCCCGTCCCGGCGAAGCGGTTTACAAGTCGTCGGTGAGAAAGCGACGACACCGAATTACGGCGGTCCGGTAGCGGATTACGCAACAATATTGCGTTATCGTGCAGGGGAAGCGGATACTTTTGCGGATGTTATCACCGCTTTGACGGCAACCGTTTCCGGCGCATCAGCCACTTGGCAAACCGGCAGCAATTTCCGAATACCGTTTACGGTTGCCCGATCAGATGCTTTGGCAACGGGAACTCCTTTAGCAAGAGATGCCGCTTATAAGGAATTTAGGCTTGCCGCTAAAATGTCGGCGTGGCAGGATGGTATGACGAATCAACTCATTTTCGGCGAAAAACATATTCCCACAACCCAACTAAAAAATGAAGGCGGCGGTTCTACCGCTTCAGGTATTGGGGTTTGGGATGGAAGCTATTTGTTTATCAGTCAAAATTCACCTAACCATGTTTTTCGGCTTATCCATGCTCAAAATGACGGATCAGCATCGGATACCTTTGGTTTAGTACAGAAAAAGGAAGAAACCGGTAACTATGCTGATTTAGGATTTGGCAGTTATCACAGCGGTATTGTGAATTTCTGTATCGGTGATGCTTCCGTTCGAGGAATTTCCTTAACGGTTAGCCCAACCGTTTTGGCTTACCTCGCCGATGTTAACGATGGTCATAATACGCCGTTACCGTAATAAACAAAAAAGCGGGTAGTGAATGGGAGCGTTTTCCGTTTGTGGGCGATGGTCTGAACTATGATTTTAATGATTGAATGAAGACAATGATTAAGAAAATTAAGAAAATCATAGTCCATCACAAAATCAAATAAATCACAGTTCAAGACGGGAGCGTTTTCCGTTTGTGGGCGACGGTCAATGGTAATGGTCATTCTTTGCTTTCGCCCTGAAAGGGCAACACAAGTAATGGTTTGAACTATGATTTTAATGATTGAATGAAGACG
>JAIROD010000795.1 GCA_031257725.1 Planctomycetaceae bacterium
GGGTTAAGCCGAACAACGCGGGGCAAGCCCACGCCGTTAACTTTCGGTCAATTTAGTTAACGACGGGGTTTACCCCGTGTTTGGGGGTTAAGCCGAACAATGCGGGGCAAGCCCACGCCGTTAACATAACGTAAATTAAGAAAACTAAACGCCTTACCCACCTGAGGTGGGTTAATCCGAACAACATGGGGCAAGCCCGCGCCGTTCACTTGAGTTAAATTTAGTTAACGACGGGGTTTACCCCGTGTTTTAGGGTTAAGCCAGACAACATGGGGCAAGCCCTCGCCGTTAACGTTCGGTCAATTTAGTTAACGACGGGGGTTACCCCGTGTTTTAGGGTTAAGCCTGACAACATGGGGCAAGCCCGCGCCGTTCACTTGCGGTCAATTTAGTTAACGACGGGGTTTACCCCGTGTTTTAGGGTTAAGCCAGACAACATGGGGCAAGCCCACGCCGTTAACGTTCGGTCAATTTAGTTAACGACGGGGTTTACCCCGTGTTTTAGGGTTAAGCCGAACAACGCGGGGCAAGCCCACGCCGTTAACTTTCGGTCAATTTAGTTAACGACGGGGTTTACCCCGTGTTTGGGGGTTAAGCCGAACAACGCGGGGCAAGCCCACGCCGTTAACTTTCGGGCAATTTAGTTAACGACGGGGTTTACCCCGTGTTTGGGGGTTAAGCCGAACAACGCGGGGCAAGCCCACGCCGTTAACTTTCGGTCAATTTAGTTAACGACGGGATTTACCCCGTGCTTGGTGTTAAGTCGAACAACGCGGGGCAAACCCAGTAATTGTCTATTTTGTTTTAACTTTTTTAACACGAAAAACACGAAATAACAAGAAAAATACAAAAAAAAGATTTTTGCTGTCATTTTCGTATAATTTTTGTGTGTTTCGTGAAATTTCGTGTATTTCGTGTTTAAAATAGACAGTTACCTTCAATTATTGTTTGCCGGAAGATTTTGTCCCTTGTACAATTTTCGCTCGATACCGGGAATATAATTCGTCCAATTGCCGCCAAGATTCGGGTCTTCAAGCATATATTTACGAAATTCAGCCAGCTTTGAATCAAGTGAATCAATAAAGTGTAAGGCAATCGCTTCCAACGTCATCGGAAGTTTTGCACTTTGATTTTCGTAAGCACCGTGATGCGACAAGAGCAAGTGTTTCAAAATCATCGCGGTTTCCGGATTGAACGGTTCACCGCTATTTTTTTCCGTTTCTTTTATTTTTTCGTTCAGAATTTCAATACCAAGCAACGAATGTCCCAGCATTTGCCCCTGATCCGAGTAAAACATCTCACCGCTAAACGATAATTCCTCCGTTTTTCCAATATCATGAAGAAACGCCCCGACAAGGAGTAAATCACGGTTGAGGATAGGATACAATCCGGTAATTTGTTCGACAACTTCCATCATCTGCACCGAATGTTCCAATAAACCGCCCGAATAGGCGTGATGTAACTTAACCCCCGCCGGAGCCTTACAAAATTGTTCTATTAACGTATCGTCAATCAGAATACAATCCGTAAGATTCCGTAAATCAGGATCGGTGACCGAATGGAGAAGTTCCAGAAGTCTGCTTCGCTTTTTGGCAACATCAACAGAGTTGAACCGGACAAATTCCATTTCGTTTACCGGTTGCGTTTGGGTATCAATTTTCGTCAACTTTTTGGCAATAAATTGCAGTGTTCCCTGAAAACGTTGACACACGCCTTCCGCCAAAATGTAATCGCCGTTCTCGAATTGGTAAAACATATCGTCTCGCACATTCCAGAGACGACCACTGATCATACCGGTTTTGTCGGACAAATTAAATTGGAGATAAAGATTCCCATTTTTGTTGGGACGAAGTTGTTTATCCGAAATCTGATAAATCTCCTCTATCTTTTCATTATCACGAAACTGATTGATATAGCGTCGAGGCATTTTAATAAATGGTAAATGATAAAAAGTCAAAAGGTTGGAAACAATGTCGGGTTAGGGACTAACTGTAAACGGGTAGATGTTGGTTGTTTTATTTGAAACTTCCCAAAGCGGATTATCAAATTCTACAACAGATTGATATAATTCCACAACAGATTGATATAATTCTACAATGGATTTATATAATTCCACGACGGATTTATATAATTCCACGACGGATTTATATAATTCCATGACGGATTTATATAATTCCACGACGGATTTATATAATTCTACGACGGATTTATATAATTCCACGACGGATTTATATAATTCCACGACGGATTTATATAATTCTACGACGGATTTATATAATTCTACGACAGATTTATATAATTCCACGACGGATTTATATAATTCCACGACGGATTTATATCAATCTACGACGGATTTATATCAATCTACGACGGATTTATATCAATCTACCTAATTTAACAACCAGCCTCTGAACACTAGGAAAAATTCCTCTTGATTAAAACCCGTGTTATTTCTATTATCCCGCATATCCCGCAACATGAACATTGCGGACAAGGTTCCGATTTGCCGGAAAGAAGCGGGAAACTCTTGCGGCAACTCCTCCCCGGGAGACCAATTATTGATAGGATGCGGACTATCTGGGTCTGTACCGTATCGCCAATAAAAGGATCGGAACAATAGACCGGCCGCCGAAGGCAAGAACTTAAAATCATCTTGTCCCGGTGCCGGTTTTTTTTGATCATTCATAACTCATGGAACACCTAACGGCGTTAGTCGGCTTCCCCGCTTCTCGTTTCCTATTATCCCTTTGTTCCTGACATTTTGTCCTTAACATTCTTTGGGTACCTCTAATAATTCAATTTTTTATTTTCTGCCCATTTGTTAACGACGGGGTTTACCCCGTGTTTTAGGGTTAAGTTGAACAACGCTGGGCAAGCCCACGCCGTTAACTTGCGGTAAATTCTGAATTATTAGAGATTCCCCTTTATGTATCGCGTCTTCCGAGAACAATTAAACTTTGATCATCTGATTGAGGTTCACGTCCGGCAAAACTATGAATCGCGTTAATTAAATTTTTGCCGAACTCGACAACAGATTCTGTTCGGACTTTTTTCAGATAATTCAGAACGCCTTCGGTTGTAAAATATTGACCTTGAGAATTCATCGCGTCGGTGATTCCGTCACTGATAATCACGAGAGTTTGACCGTTTTGAATAACAAAGGAACTTTCGGGATATTCCGTATCATCCATCACGCCCAAAGGCAAACCGATTTGCGGTTCACCGAGCATTGTTACCGTTCCATCCGGTGACACAAGAATAGGCGGGACATGACCGGCGTTGTGAAAGACAATTTCATTGGTTGCCGGATTCAACACGCCGAAGAAAAACGTAATAAAACGGTTATCCCAACGCGGTTCACAGAAAACGCGGTTCAAACGTTTTACGGTTGCTTCGAAAGTTGATTCGATAATCAATCCGCTTCGGACTTCTGCGGAGAGTTTTGCCATGAGAAGCGATGCGGCAACTCCTTTTCCCGAAACATCGCCCAGTGCAAACACCAACCGTCCATCCGGCAACATAATATAATCATAATAATCACCGCCAAGATATTTAGCAGGCCGGTAAAAATCATAAAATCCGTAATTGGGAATTGTTGGCGGTGCGAGCGGCAACAAACCACGTTGAACGGTGTTGGCAATATTCATTTCCCGTTCCAGAATTTTTTCGGTCAAAGCAATTTCATGAAGTTTGGCGTTTTGGTAAGACACGGCAACCTGATAGGCCAACGAGACCAATAAATCAAGGTCTTCGTAGGTGAATTTCCGTCCGGTTGATCGTGCGTCCACCTGAATCACGCCCAACACTTCCGATTGATCATAATCCATCACCGGCGCAGCCATAATAGAGTAAATACTGTAATTGACAATACTTTCACTCGGTTCAAATCGGGAATCGTTGGCAACGTCGTCGGAAAGAATAGCCGCTTTTGATTGGGCGACTTTTTCCAAAATGGAACGGCTGATACGAAAAGAATCCTGATTGTTCGGATCGCGATGTTGAAACGCTTTGAGTTCAAGCCGATTGGTTGCCGGATCGTTTAGCAAAATGTAAGCACAATCCGCTTGCAAAAAGATTTTCAGTAAATTCTGAACAAGTTGCAGCAAAACCTGATCAACCGCCGCTCCGAGATTACGACCGATATCAATCATTGCCTGAAGTTTTACGGCGGCGTTGGCGGAGGTGAGAACCGGACGCTTATCGGCAAGTTTGATTTGGGATTTAACGGTGTAGATGTTATCGGCACCGATTGCGGAGTCGTCCTCAACATAAGCCCGGCTCTGCTCGGAAATAAGCCGTACCGACGAACCTTGATCAACAAAATTAGTATCATCAAACGAAAAAATCAGTTCAACATCGCAAAAACGCAAAAGGTCTCCTTCGTGGAGTCGTGTTTTTTGGGTAACTTGTTGATCGTTAAGAAAGGTTCCGTTTCTACTTTTCAGGTCTTCGATATAATAGCCGTTTTTTTCGCGGGTTAATTGGGCATGTTCCCGACTCACTCCGTTGTGGTCGAGACAGATATCGCAGTCGGCATAACGTCCGATTCGGGC
Organism: Planctomycetaceae bacterium; assembly: GCA_031257725.1. GTDB lineage: Bacteria > Planctomycetota > Planctomycetia > Pirellulales > Thermoguttaceae > WRKP01. The sequence goes on from JAIROD010000795.1 coordinate 4,554, forward strand.
GGAATCTGTGTTGATGGGAAAGACCTTGTGTCCGATCATACTGGAATCACGAGTTTGCAAAGAAGCCATGTGAGTTTGGGAGCGTTAACCGCGTCGCCTTGCGGAACGAAGGAAAAAGGATACAATGATTGACATTAAATATTACACCGGAAATGTTTTATTCTTGACCGAATGTAATTCAACAGAACCAACAAGTTGTCTATTTTCTCAAATCCTACAAAAAAGTCAACCCTTTCAACTGTATCGGAAACAAATACGGTTGACCATAGCGGTCTATTTTAGATCATTCCACACCGATTTATTGTCAACCTTCCATTGACCGATAAAATTAAAACCCGTCTAAAACTTTGACCAACCTAAAAACAAAAACCTTTAACCAAAATCAAAAAAATGTCAAATCCAACAATTTCCCTGACTTACGAACAAGTTATGAACGCGATGTATGAAGGGAACAAAGAAACTAGAAAAATTATACAAGACTTCGTAAAAAATACCGACCGAGCAATAGAAAAAGTTACCGGAAGAATCGAAGAAATAGAAAAACAACGCAAAGAAGCAGAAAAACAACGCAAAGAAACAGAAAAAGATCTCAAAGAAATGCGACAATCTACCAAAGAATTGCAACAATTTACTAAAGAATTACATCAATCTACCCAAGAATTGCAACAATCTACTAAAGAATTGCAACAATCTTCCAAAGAATTACATCAATCTACCCAAGAATTGCAACTATCTTCCCAAGAAATGCAACAAGCTCTCAAAAATCTTTCCAAACAAATGGGAATTTTGGGCAATCGTTTTGGCGAAGTAGCGGAACACATGGTATTCCCCGCCGTAGTTGCCCGCTTCAACGAGCTCGGCTATCACTTTCACAAAGAATTTGAAGGAAACTTCAAAGTCATCAACCAAAAGAATCAAATAATCGCCGAAATCGACGCTTATCTCGAAAACGACACAACAATCGCTGTTGTCGAAATAAAAGCAAAACCCGACAAGGAAGATGTCGAGGACCACATCCAACGAATTGAAAAACTAAAACAAAACCGCCAAGAATTCAATGAACCGCCTAAAATAATCATTGGTGCTATTGCCGGTGCAGTCTTCCCTGAAAAAATTAAAACCGTTGCGATTAAAGCCGGTTTCTATGTACTAGTCCAATCCGGTGATACCATGAAATTTGACATCCCCCAAAACTTCAAACCAAGAGAATTTTAGTAATATTATTGTCTATTTTGTTGTATTAAAATAGCTTTTCACACTTTAAAATTCGGTTTTTATTCCTTTATCTATTTTATTCCCAGTGCTGACGCCTCACGATATTCTTGGATTGAATGGTTCGATTGCCCGGCGGCTTGAACGATATGAACTGCGTCAGGAACAACTTGATATGGCGGAAGCGGTGAACCTTGCCTTTATGGAGCGGCGACATCTTGCGGTTGAGGCGGGAACTGGGGTTGGGAAGAGTTTTGCGTATTTAATTCCGGCAATTCTCCAAACAGCCGGTTCACAAAACAATGCCAAAACAACTTTTGAACATCCCCAACCGGACAATCCCCATTCGGCTATTTTACAATCTGATATTCCGCAATCAGGTGTTCCGAAGCCGGGTGTTCTGAAATCAGATGTTCTGAAACCAAGTGGTTCTAATTTCAATAATCTCAATTCCAATTCCAAAGATATTAACTCTAATGATCTTGACTTTAATGAATTGAACTCTAATGAATTGAACTCTAAGCATTTGGAATCGGACGATGATGATCCGTTTTATGGTGAGATGCCGACGCGTAGTTTTGAAGCGGAGCGTCTTGATCCGAATCGTGAATTGCAGCAACTTGCCGCGAAATCGACTTCTGGCGAACCGGTTTTTATTCCTCGTGCGGTGATTTCGACGCACACGATCAGTCTTCAGGAACAGATTATTGAGAAGGACATTCCGTTTTTGCGTTCGGTGTTACCGTTTGAGTTTACGGCGGTGTTGGTGAAGGGGCGTAGTAATTACCTTTGTTTGCGGCGGTTGCATGCGGCGCAACAAAAGCAGGGAGTTCTTTTTGAAGAACGGCGGCTTCGGGAACTTCAACGTCTTCTTGATTGGAGTCAGGAGACGGAAGACGGTTCGAAATCGGGTTTGAGTCCGGAGCCGGACTGGGACATTTGGAATGAAATTTGTTGTGAGATGGGGAATTGTCTTGGCAAAAAGTGTTTGCATTTTGGCCAATGTTTTTATGCTCAGGCACGTCGCCGGATTGCGAATGCTCAGATTTTGGTGGTGAATCATGCGTTATTATTTAGTGATTTAGCGGTTCGGATGCAAGGCGGGAGTATTTTACCGTTATATCATCTTCTTGTTTTTGACGAGGCGCACACGATGGAACAGGTTGCGGCGGATCATCTTGGGCTTTCGGTAACTCAGGGACAAATTGAATACAATCTCAATCGTCTTTACAATCCCCGCACCCAAAGAGGCTTATTGACGGGTCAACATCTTAGTGAAAACGTTTCGAAATCACTGATTGATTCGGCGCAACAGGCGGTGGACGAATGTTATTATTCGGCGGAGAATTTTTTTCTGGACTTGGAAAGTTGGTTGCATCAACATCCGGGCGGCAATGGACGTGTTCGGGCGGCGCGGATTGTCAACAATGGGATATCCGGTTCGATACGCAAACTGAATGAACGGCTTCGTGATTTACTGGAACGGATTAAGAATCCCGATGAACGCCAAGAGTTGCGGGCGGCGCGGGAGCGTATGGCAACACTTAGCGGTAACATTAACGTTTGGGTGATTCAAGGTTTGGAGGAAGAATCGGTGTATTGGCTTGAATCAACTCATTCAGGACGCGGCAGAGCGCGAATTTCGATCAATGCCGTTCCAATTGATATTGGACCTATTCTTCGTGAACAACTTTTTGGAAAGATTCCCAGTGTTGTGATGACCAGCGCAACACTTTCAACCGGAAAATGAAGGCGTTTTGTTTTTCGTTATTGTGGTTTAAATTCCGGTTGACCGTAATATTTTCGGACGGCGTTGACGGTTATATCGGGAAAATCCGTAGCGAAACCGGCAACACCAAGATCAAGAAGACGTTGATACACATTGGGGTCGTTGCCGCCCCAGGGCAATGTTTGGAACAAAACGCCGTATTTTCGTAATCGTTCACCGGTGTTGCGAATAAAATTGTCTGACGGCGAAAATTGCGTTTTATTGTTGATATTGACATGAATTTGAAGTTGATCAACCGCATCGAAACGGACTTTTTCCAATTGATCGAGCCGTTCCGTCAATTTCTCTTCGGTACCGCCCATCCAGTGTAACGTCAATGATTGCGGAGCGAGTTTTTTCCACAGTTTAATTTCCTCATAGTTTGTACTTGCTAAAATGAGTTGTGGATGAAAGAGTTCGGTTTCGTAACTGTCTATTTTAATTTTTTAGTAATATATCAGTGGAATATTTTTTTTAACTATTCAGTAGCGATCCTAATTATTTATCATCAGTCCAATAATCAAGAGGTAGGCAACCGCTCGCCGAGCGTCGGCGATAGCCGACTTGCCCCTGTTTCCCGCCGGCAATCGGTTTCCCAACCGGTCGGAAACACCAATTGCCCAATCGAATCTGATTCACTGTTGCCTAGCGGCAACGCAACCGTGGGTGATAACCCTTCGGCGAAAGGTTGCCTACCATCGAATGACCAATCTACT
>JAIROD010000856.1 GCA_031257725.1 Planctomycetaceae bacterium
TTGATACAACCGATTACGTTGACTGTTTGCGCGTAATTCGCCATGAAATACACATCCGATTGTCGGGCAAATTCGTGAAGTCCCGCCGCAATTCCGAGTCCGTCCTTCACAAAATACCGTGTTCCCAGTTCACCGAACAGATGTGGACCGTACCAGTAATTCCATTCGTCAAGCGCAATCGGAACAGTAACTTCTCTGAAATTCGGTAACTCCTTCCGATATTTCCGGTGAGCATCGGCGATACGTTTTACGGAATTGGGAATCTGCCGAACATGATCCGTTACGTTATTCGCTTTCTCCTGAAAAACGTAAAAGTGTTCACTAATGAGATCGAGATGTTTGGCGGCACCGGATAAAAACACTTCGTCCCATTTTCCAACCGCACCAACGCCAATCACCTTAACCTTCGCGTCTTTCGCACGAAAAGCGTCAACAAAAGCGTTGTGTCTTTCGACATACTTTTCAACAGGAATATGACCAATCTGCCAATTTCCGTACATTTCATTGCCAATTCCCCACCATGTTACGCCGTAAGGTTCGGAATGTCCATGTTCGGCGCGAAGTTTACCCATTGGCGTTGAGGCATTGCCGTTGACGTATTCGAGTTCCAGCACAGCATTTTCGACATTACCGTTACCGGTATTAACTGCAATATACGGTTCGGTTTTGAGAATGTTGCAAAATTGTAAAAATTCATTAACGCCGAAATCATTCGGTTCAACGCCTTTCCATGCCGGATTTTTACGCGGCGGACGTTTATCACGATCACCGATACCGTCTTTCCAATCGTATCCGCTCACAAAATTCCCGCCGGGCCAGCGATAAATCGGAGAATCCAACCGTTTCAGTAATTCCAACGTGTCGGCGCGCAACCCGTTCACGTTATCGTCCGGCATCAGACTGACGCAACCGACCGTGAATGTTCCTTTGCCGAATGCTGCCACTTCCAACATAACATTATCGAAATCGCCGGTTGGTTCGTAAACAAATTCGACTTTGTAGAAATCGCCGACTTTGACCGGCATTTTGAACGCGTCGTGATCTTCTTTTTGGTCACTCCAATGAAAATGCACTTCGATTCGTTGAATACCTTCGGATGGTTTGACCCAAGCGTAACCGATATACTTTTTCCCTTTTCGCACTGCCAACCCGTTTTGCCAAACGCCGAGCCATCGCGGTTCTTCCTTGTCTGTGGTGAACGATTCCGGCGAATGTTTCCCGACAAAAGGTTGTTGTTCGGTCATGCGAAGATTGCAGTCATAAATTGCTTTCCACGCGGATTCTTTATCGCCGACGGGATAAAAGAATTTCCGATCTTCCAACATTTCCGCCCAAATCCCTCCGCCGTTAATACAACGACCGAGATGTTCAATAAACTGTCCGTAAATAAATGGTGAAATTTTCTCACCTTGTTGTGTTGCGTCGATTTTAACAGTTGGCGACCACGCTTGATCCGCCGCCTGCGACAACACAATGGAACAGCATAAAAATACGAACCCCGAAAACACTCCTTGCAGAAATAAACGTTTCATCATTTTTTTTTCCTTCAATTAAATTGATTAACTGATATTGATTGTTTGGTTGATTAACTAAAATACTTTCGAAACCAAACCGAACCAAAAGTATAAACTGGTTTCCAATATGATTATTTTTTTTCAGAGGTCAAGTCAATTTTGCGCAAAAAAATATCGATTTTGCGAATAATCAATGTTGGCGGGCATACCGTATTGATGACCGTTATTGTTTTCATTGCGTTCACTGGCTGGTTGATAAATTAGGTAGAGTGGGGTAGGCAATCGTGGGTGAAAACTCTTCGCCGAAAGGTTTTCACCCACGGTCGCGTTGCCGATAGGCAACAGTGAATCAGATTCGATGGGGCTATTTGTGTTTCCGACCGGTTTGGAAACTGATTGCCGGCGGGAAACAGGGTCAAGTCGGCTATCGCCGACGCAACCGCCCGGCGGTCGGTTGCCTACCTCTTAATTATTGACCTGATGATAAATCATAGGATCGTTTCTGAATAGTTACTATTTTTTTAACACGAAATTTCACGAAAGGGATGTTTCGTATGTTTCGTGTTTAAAATAGACAGTCACACCACTATTCTTTTATGTATTTTAACGTATAATATGACCGTGAAAAAAATAAGGACTGTTTCGGTGAAACATCGTGTTTGTCAAAAAACCGGTCAGCCTAAACAGTGAACTCTTTCTAATGAAATCATTTCAATTGATTTCATTGTTTGCCAACAACCCTGTATTTTGGAGACCAACCAATGCCAAAAGAACGCAATGAACAAACTAAAAAAGTGATCGAGATATTGAATAAAGCCCGATCAATGGAACTTAACGCCATTCTTCAGTACCTTAATCAACATTATGGTCTGGATGATGACGATTATGGTAAACTGGCTTCTGAAGTGAAAAAAATCGCTATCGACGAAATGAAACACGCGGAAGCGTTTGCGGAACGGATCAAAGATATCGACGGTTCACAGGAACCCACCACTGAAATTGACGGCAAAATAATTCGTGGGCAGGAAGTTGAGGAAATTTTTCCGTTCGACGCCGATTCTGAAAGCAACACGATGACCGCTTACAACAATTTTATGAAAATCTGCCGCGAAAATAACGATAGCGTTAGTGCAACCCTTTTTGAAAAAATTATTGCCGAAGAACAAAAACATTTCAATTACTTCGACGATACCGCAACACATATCAAAAAACTCGGTAACAGTTTCCTTGCCCGACAAACCGGCGGAAACGCAGATTAGGTAATAGGTAACCGGAAATCTCTCATCATTCAGAATTTACCGAAAGTTAACGACGGGGGTTACCCCGTGTTTTAGGGTTAAGTCTAACAACGCGGGGCAAGCCCACGCCGTTAACTTTTCGGTAAATTCTGAATGATTGAGAGATTCCCAATTATATTTTTGAGTTGGCGAAAAGGTCTATTATGTCAATCAAATAAAACAACCCATTTCCACCCGTTGGCAGTATATTTTCCATTATCCTTATCTCTTTATTCCCTGACACCTAATTCCCAACACCTAACTCTATCGCAATATGTTTAGCGAGTTTGTCGGCGGCACGGAGGGCACGTTGTCTGAGTGAAAAAAGATCAAGCATCGATGATGGGCGTGAACATATCGCCCCCAAAACGGAACCCGCTAATCTGGCAACTCCTTTTTCCGCATCTTTCAAAATACGCTGAATATCTTTGGGGATTTGTTCGTCGGCAGTGTCCAAAATGATTCGTACCGCAAGCATGGGAACTTGACGCTTTTGGCAAACTTCCGCAACCGCAAAAGTTTCCATATCAACTAATTCCCCGCCCGTTTGACGATACAATAACGATTTTTGTTTCGGAGAACCAACAACAAAGTCGGTCGTTAATAGAATAAGTTTTCCGTTCAGTTTTTCAAAATCGGATGAGAGTTTTTTGTAATTGGTTAAGGTTTCGATGTTTTCGGGAACGGAATTTGATACATAGAGTGTTTTTCCATCGGATTCTCGAATCAATATTTCCGGAAAGCAAACGTTAAACTGTTTCAACCGTTTTGCCAACCCTCCGGCGTAACCTGCCGAGATAAGCCGTTTTGGTTTGAACACCTCAATCAAAACGTCGGCGGCACGTCCCGCATTTTCCTGACCAACACCGGATTCGACAACCGCTGTACGATAACCGTGAAAAAAACCGGTATGAAATGTTCGTCCATTCCCTTGTGTTGTCTGCGATTGTTTCAGAACATCCGCCACGCCGGCAGCTTCCATCGGCATCGCAAACACAAATCCAAGATCAACCCCGGATCCCGCCCACTCTTCCGAATCGTTCACACCACTTTCCGACTCGTTCACACAACATAATTGTTTGGAAACAGACAAAAGTTCCGATGGAGATTCTGAATGTTTTGACGGAGATTCTGCATGTTTTGACGATTTTGACGATGTATTTTCCGACGTATTTAAGAGTTCCGTTTTAGCCTTCCGTATGATCTGAGAGGCAAGCCAACGGAGAATAAACTGTTGAAAAAACAATGGGACACCTCTAATAATTGAATTGGTTTTATTGTTTTATTATTTTATTGTTTTGAAATTGCCTAATTTTTAGGTAACTTTTAATTATTTACGTGCATGATTACTAAAAAATAAAATAGACCGTTACGCCAACCAATGATTAACAGAACATTCGCCGGAAAAAACCGCCGATTAATATTGCCATCATACCGAAAACAATTATTGACACAAAAAATGGAGCGGAGGTTAATAATTCTTTGTTTCGTTCTTTGAGTAATTCGATTTTCTCTTCGAGTTGCATACCTTGTACTTCCGGTCTTGGTGCGCCTTGAGCCTGAAGAACCTGATTAAGCGCCGCTTCATAAGCAACCGGCGTTCCACCTAAAATGTTACCGATAAATGCGTGAAGTTGAGGATCGCCGCAAGTATCCCCCGAACATCCCGCCCCGTGTTTTTCGACCATTTCAACATGTAACTCCGCCAATTTTTTTATCACTTCGCCGCTCGGCTTCCACATCCCCTTACGAACAACATCCAGAAGAATCGCCGTCATGTCCTGTAACGAATATGGATTTTTTGTCTCAAAATATTCTTTTAATTTCAAATCGTGTTTGTCATCAATATAAACAGCGTTCATCTCGTCCCAAAGTGATTGATCAATTGACGACGGCTGCACCACATTCCAACCGCGCATATTTCGCATCGGTTCCGCCAAATTCGCGGTGCCGCCCGCACCTTCACGTTGCAATCCGGCAATATATTTAGGATTCCAGATTGACGACCGCGCTTCCTCACGAATTGCCTGTATTGCCGTAACAGCCCGCGCCGAAGCCGGATTCCGCATGTCACTGAACCAAATGTTCGGATCCGTTCCCGTCTTTTCACGAATCGCCAACGCTAATGTGTTAAATTCGTACACATGATCAAGCGTTAACGGTCCCCAAGTGTTTGAAGACATGGATTGGATCATCATTTCCGTTCCTTTAAGTTGTGATTCGAAAAGACCGCGAACCGGCACTCCCCAAACTTTGCCGCTCCGGTACATTCCTCCCATGTTACTAATATAACGGTCGGCAATTCGTCCGTCCGAACCGTCTTCAGCACGGTCAACTGTTCCCTGAATTCCCGTTCCGTAATTACCGGTTGGAGAACCGAAAATCCGCGCCGTTGAATATTCACGCGCTTCGGCGGGAGCAATTCCTTCTTTTTTCAAGTCCTCTTCAGTTTGTAACGAATTTTCTTTAACGTAATTCGGATATTTTTCGTCCGGTAATTCTGCAACCATTCGCACCGCTTTGTCCAGCAATTCAATACGTCCGGCAGCGGCGTCACGGAATTGTCCCGAAGTTTGCGCAACAATATCAATTCGCGGCCGCCCCAGTTCTTCCGACGGAATGACTTCCACATCAAACACAATATTCCGGCTGTCACGCCGCGGTTTCAAACCCATTAAATACAACGCCTGAGCAAGAATAACTCCGCGTGTACGAATATATTCGCCGCCCCAAAACGTACACGCAACACGGCGCGGCCAACGACCAGGATTTTGTTCGCGAAATTCAGTAATAATATTTTCCGTCAACCGAACGCCTATTTTGTACGATTCCGGAGTTGGTGTTTGTTCCAAATTTACCGAAGCCATATTGCGTCCGGTTGGAGCGGAATCAGGATTGAAAATCACATCGCCTCCCGATGACGGCGGAACATAACCGCCGCCAAGAGCATTGATAATTCCTTCCAATTCAAACGGTATGGAATCAAATAAATTGTTTGCATGAAATAAACTTGCTTCAATAAGCGCAACATACGGATCGGCGGATTCTTCCCGTTTTTTCGGCGCACCGGTGATCTCGCCCCATCGTGATTGTCCGCCGCCCATCATTCCGCCCATTCCCATTCCGCCGCCCATCCCACTCGGCATTTCACTTGGCATTCCGCCAGGCATTCCCCCCATCCCACTCGGCATTTCGCCTGCGTTGCCGTTGGCGGAACTATTGGAATTTGAGGGACGCTGGGGACGTTTACCCATTTCATTGGGTGTTTCTTTTATTTCATCGCCGCCCATTCGACCCATACCGCCTTCCTGAATTGCACGACGCATTGCTTCCGACATTTCTCTACCATCAGGCATACGTATATTGGCGTTTCGATTTTCATTTTTGTTGCTGTTTTCATTTTTGTTATCATTTTCATTTTTGTTATCATTTCCGGTGTTGTCCGTTTGGGCGGTGTAAGGCGGAGCAACAACCGCATTAACCGCAACAGGTTCTTCACCGTTTTTTTCCGGTTTCAAATTTTCGTTCTTTTTTTCATTCTCATCCTCATTTTTGTTCTCATTTTTATGGTCATGACCATTTTCGTTTTCATTTTTGGGCGTTTCAATTTTCTTCATTTCTGTTTCGTTTTTCGGAGTTTTCTTTTCTGAAGTTTCATTTTCTTTTTTGGGTGTATCGTCAACGATTTTACCGTTTAACACGCCCTGAACAAAATATTTCATTCCTTCTGCTTTATCGGCGGGCAGATCAGGCAGTTTACCGGATTCACGAATTTTTTCAAGTTTTTCGGTTCCCGGTTCGCCCAGCATTGCCGCAACTGTATCAACAATTTGCGGAACCGTCCATTCACGACCCATCACATGCAATCCGTCCTGAATATTCACGTCCGCCAAATGATCAAGATATTCATCAAGCAGTTCAATATCTTTTTGTGTCAATAAAGCATTTTCCGGCGGATTTTCTTTGTAACCGATTTCTTTGAACATATCGTTTTTTCGTACCATTTCTGTTAATGATTTGATCAATTCCGTTTTAAGTGAATCGCCTTCAACGGTACGGAAATCATGAATTTTATCGCTCATTTGACTAATATCGCCGTAGAGTTCCGCTTTCGCGAATGGCGGAGTCAAATGTGTTACCATTACTGCGCCGGCGCGTCGTTTTGCCAGGAGTGCTTCGCCGATATTGTTAATAATGTACGGATAAATATGAGGCATATCGCCGGTCAAAATTGTGGGCCAACAAAAATCACTCAATGCGATCGCCTTTCCTTTGGTAAATTCCATTGAACCGTGTGTACCGAAATGAATCATAGCGTCCGCTTTGAATCCGTGCCGAATCCAAAGATAGGCACCGAGATAAGAATGGGGGGGCGGCTGGTCTGTTCCGTGAACTGCCGACATTTCATCCGTAACCACCCCCTCGCCTTCTTTCACCGTAATATTCGTACCGGAAACACCGCCGGTGTTGTTTCCGGCTCTTCGTGCTGTTGACGTTGTAGTAACATTTTGTGCGGTTGTGTTTGTGTTTGTCGTATCAGTTTCGATATTGGCGGCAGTTTCAGCATCACCGGAAATAATCGCAGCACTCGGTAACGGCATCAGCGCGATATTACCTAACCGAACTCGTGTTACGATTAAATACGGTTTGCCGTCTTTTTGTATCGTATTTTGTTTGCCGGGAACATCACCCCAAACCTGAATCAACGCTTTTCGATTTGGTTCCGGCACATCGCTTTGCAGCCATGCGGCGTATTCTTCGGCGGGAATATAAACCGGATCGCCTTCACGAAGATACTCTTCCCATGAACCTTGCGCCCAACCTCCGATAGTTCGCCCTTCCTTTTGAATTAAATCCGCCAAACCTTTTGAATCGGCGGGCAAACGACCGCCGAGATCATAACCTTCTTCCTGCATCTTTTTGAGAACATTATATAAAGAATCAATTGTTTCCATACCGGCGGCACCGAGCGGCGAATGTCCCGGTGCTTTGTAATAGATAATAACGACACGTTTATCGGCGTTTGATTTTCGTTTCAACGTAATCCAACGGTTGACTCTTCGGACGAGCATTTCAATCCGTGAGGCGAGCGGCATTCGGACGGACAGACCGTCGCCGTTGGCGGAACGTGCGGCGATGGCGGTGGGTTCGATAACGCCGTCGAGTTCCGGTAACACTAACGCCTGACCCGTATAACCTCCGGTCATCGCGGTTGGTTCATTCCGCCAGTTTTCCACTGTTTCCATAATATTAATAATATTGATACACGGAATATTTTGTTCCTGTAAAAACGTAACTGTTTCTGCGCCGACCAAACTTCCCATTGGAGTAAAAAGGATTACTTCCGGTTTAATTTCTTCGAGTTGCTGTCGTCCGCCCATTCCCGCCAAAGCGTACACCCTGCAACCGCTTTCGGCAAGACGGCGGTTTATCAAGTCAACTGCGCCGCGTTCGAGATCGTCATAAAAATTGATAAACGCTCCGGTCAACACAACACGCGGCGCATCTTGGGGCATTTTCGGATATGCCGCATCGAAGTAGGCATCGTATTCTTGTAACGTTTCATAAAGTTTTCCGTCCAGATGAAAGAAACCGCGTCGGGGACGTTGTTTGGGTTCGGGGATGTCGGCTTTGTAACCTTTGAGTTCACGAGCGAGATAACGTAACCCGTTCCCAAGATTTTCCGCACCTCCGGCGGAGGCGTATTGTCCGAATTTTTGTCCGATTTCTTTTGGGATATTATTGAGTTCTCTGGTGGAGTCGCGAGTTGCGGCGGAGACTTGAATAGATGCGCCGAGTTTTGCGGCTTTACGTACATTTTCCAATTCCGCGTCGGTCGGTTGCCAACCCATTCCGCGCAACATGACCAGATCATAATTTTCAAACGGCGCGGTAGCGATTTCTTCTTTTTTGTAACGATGAACCGCAAAATTGGTTCCTTGCACCGCTTCCTGATAGCCGACCCATTCGCTGTCATATTCCGCGACAATGGCGATACGCATCGGACGAAGAAACCGATGATAAAAAGCGTAACCGCCCCAAGCCAACACGCCAAGAAATACAAATGTTAATAGTATCGAAAAATATTTTTTCATAGTTTTGTCCTAAAAAAAGGGGTAAAGTAAATTGTTTTAAGTTTGATGATTGTTTCGGATTTTAGCGTATAATTGCAACAGAGAAAATAGTATATTACCTATTTAGTTTGTTACATTATTATAGTCCTAAATTTGCCACACGTTGCCGGATACGTTCCGCTTCATTTTTTATTTCAATAAGTCAACATCGTCTTTTACGCCTCGTAATATCTGTAAGTAAAAACGGTTTTCTTCTGGAAATCCATGAAGTTTATGTTCCTTTTCCATAAAATCAAGAAATTCTGTATAGGAAGAATAAGGATTTAATTTTTCGTATCTGCCGCCTTGCCATCCATAAACAATATAAGTAATTACTTGAGCGAATCGTTGATGTTTAAATTCAGCTCTGTTTTCCAAATTTGTACGTTTTCTATTTCATAGAAAAATGTAAATAAAATATGATATTTCAATGGAACTTGCCGGAACGTATAGTAATCGTTTCAACAAACCGTATTTTTAACCTGATTTTTTCGAACAAAACAACCTTAGTAGCCAAAAGTCCCACCCAAGAACAATCGTAACTGTCCATTTCCTTATTTGCTTGTTGCAAGTCCTCTAAGAGTTCCTCCTTATCATTCTTTTTAAAGTCTTTATCTTTCTTAGAATTTTCGTCTGGCACATCTTGAAGTATTTTTTTACATTCCTCATGTTTATTTTTCACCGCATAATCATATGCAGACATTCCATCATCATCTTTTAACCCATTTTCAAATTTTAATAACATTTTTACGATCTCTGCTTGTCCAGTCATTGCTGCGTACATCAATGCAGTTCGTCCCTGTTTATCTATTTTCTTTATTTCGCCCTGACAATGTTTAACTAAGAACTTCACACATTCGGCATGTCCTAAGTTAGAACAATACATCAATGCGGTACAACCGCTTTCGTCTTGCTTTCCAATATTTTTTTTATAATTTGCCTCAATGTTTTTTAAGTTACCATTAATTGCTGAAACGAACCAATCGCTCTTAATTATTTGCCCCTCTATCACAACACCATTATCCAAGTCACTCATTTTTCTGTTTTTTTTATTATAGTCAACCAAAAATATCGCCGTCTGCGCCAGCGAAATTTTTTGCAATATTTTTCATTTGTTCTCTGTCTAAATTACCAATGGAAGCCGCCACATTCTTCACGGTTTTGAATTTCTTCAATAGGCTGTTTACATCTTGAATGGAAGTGCCGGAACCCTTTGCTATCCTAAATTTCCTTGAAGAATTTAATATATCTGGATTGCAACGCTCTTTTTTTGTCATTGATTGTATTATAGCCTCTTGTGCTACAATGCTTTTCTCATCGAGTCCTTTACCACCCATAAAATCTTTTATTTTAGAGGCTCCCGGTATAAATGAAAGCACTTGCGCTAAACCTCCGAACTTTCTCATTACTTTTATTTGTTTTAACAGGTCGTCCAAATCAAAATTACCTTTCTTAATTTTTTTACCTAATTCTTCAGCTTCTTTCTTATTCACTAACTCTTCAGCTTTTTCCACTAAGGATATTATATCTCCTTTGTCTAGTATTCTAGAAACTATTCTTTCAGGATGAAATAAGTCCAAATCAGCAATCTTTTCCCCAGTTCCGATATAGCTAATGGGTTTACCAGTAACCGCTCGCATACTAAATGCCGCTCCACCTCTACCGTCTCCTTCTATTCTGGTTAAAATTATACTATCAATAACAATGTCTTTATCAAATCTAGCGGCAATATTCACAGCGTCTTGCCCCGTTAATGAGTCTGCAACCAGAATCGTTTCATTCGGTAATGTTAGTTTTTTAATTTCCTTTAATTCGTTCATCATATTTTCATCGACAGTCAATCGTCCCGCCGTATCAAAAATCACAATATCATATTTGTCCTTTATCTCTAAGGCTTTTTTACATATTTCCAATGGACTTTGTTTTTGCAGTATTTCTAGGCTATCGACTTTTATACTATCTGCGAGAGTTCGTAATTGTTCTCGTGCGGCCGCTCTATAGGTATCAAGTGAGACCAATAAAACTTTTTTATTAAACTTATTTTTAAACCTACTTGCCAGCTTAGCGCTTGTGGTTGTTTTACCACTACCCTGTACGCCAATCATCAAAATTACGGTTGGAGATTTAGAAAGATTTATTTCTCCCTTTTCATCGCCGAATATCTTAATTAATTCATCATTAACTAACTTAATTATCATATCAGCGGGTGAAATTTTTTTAATTATTTCTTGTCCTACAATAGTTTCTTTTAAAGATTTCACAAAATTTTTAACTACCGGCAACGAAACGTCGGCCTCCAATAAGGTCAGACGTATGTCTCTAAGAGTATTATCAAGGTCGCCTTCGCTTATAAACCTTCTACCCTTTATTCTCTCTATTACATTAGAAAAGCCTTTAGTTATACTATCAAGCATATTCTACTCCTCATCCTCCAAATCATCATCTGAAGCCGACAAATCAAAGTCGCTGTCCTCGTCGTCAAAATCAACATCTTTTAGTTCATCGCTGGCGACCGCGCCGCCATCAGCAGAATCTTCATCGTCAACGTTAGCATCCGTTGTTGTATGTTTTATCTCTTTCGAAAATAGTTCGCTATTTACAATAAATTCTTTAATTTTTTCTTTTAAAGCATCTAAATCAATCATTTGGTTTTCTATTTCAACTAATGCTTTATTTATTTGTTTTTTTGTGTACTTACCGTCTGCCACTTCGCTTGAAGCCCCTAAAAACAGCTCCTTTGCCCTATTTATAGCCAAAACGGTTAACTCGAACTTGTTTGGAACAACACTCAAACATCTTTCAACAGAAATATCCTTTTCCATTATCTTCCTTTTTTTATTAATAATTAACTATGACTAAAAATATCGCATTCTAGCCATCCACCCAAATCTAGATCAACTCTAGCGCTCAAAAAATTAAAACACTCCATCACATATTGTTTTCTTTCTTCCTTCTCTAATATGTTTTCCAGATAATCCTTTATCTTATGCAAATACAAAACATCATTACTAGCATATCTCAGTTGCTCTTCACTTATATCTCCGCCCCAATAGGAACTCTGTTCCCTCTTGGATATATCCATCCCAAAAATTTCCTTTACAAGTACCTTTAACCCATGAGCATCCGCGTATGTTCTAGCTATCTTGGACGCAATTTTTGTACAATAAACATTTTTTATCTTAAAACCAAAAGTTTTTTGCAAAATAGCCATGTCAAATCTCGCAAAATGCATGATTTTTAACACTTTTTCATCACTCAATAAGCGTCTGAGATTTGGAGCATTGTACTCGTCTTTGTCAAACTGCACTATGTGCGCCACATTATCTCCGGCGCACAACTGAACCATACATAACCTATCCCTGACATTGTTCAACCCCAATGTTTCCGTATCAATAGCCACCTCCCTTCCTAGTGTCAATCCATCAGGAAGGTCGTTTCTGTAAAAACTATAACTCATTTCTCCATACAGGTAATATCCCACATATTATAACCGATGATTTTAAGTATTCAACATTTTTTTATGATATGGGGGTTTACCTACTAATTATTGTTTTAATGCTCCATTATTGTGGAGTATAAGCCAGCTTTCCCCCACTCTGTCATTGCGGAGCTGGAGTTTCTTAATGAGCGAAGTGAGTTTAGAAACTCCTTGTCCGCAATCCAGGTAACTATGAAGACAAAAAACACTATTCTTTATTTTGTTATCTATTATTATCCTGGATTGCGGTTGAACGTTCTCTAAGGTTCGACTGCATTTCATTTGTCTCACCTAAGAGAACTAACACCGCAATGACAGAGAGGT